>JBDGXT010000065.1:0-13193 GCA_039584455.1 Gemmatimonadota bacterium | reverse complement strand
CTTCTCGATCGAGGACCTCATTGCCGAAGAGGACATGGTGGTCACCATCTCCCACTCGGGCTACATCAAGCGCATCCCGGTGACGACGTACCGGCGACAGCGGCGGGGTGGCCGCGGCCTCAACGGCATGGGCACGAAAGAGGACGACTGGGTGGAGCACCTGTTCATCGCCTCGACCCACGACTACGTGCTGTTCTTCACCGATACCGGACAAGTCTATTGGCTCAAGGTGTACGACATCCCGCAAGGCGGACGCGCTGCGCGCGGCAAGCCGATCATCAACCTGATCAAGGTCGCGTCGGGTGAGCGCATCACCGCCTTCGTGTCGGTGCGGGAGTTCAGCGACGACCAGTACCTGATGTTTGCAACGGCCAACGGGATGGTGAAGAAGACCGTCCTCTCGGCGTACGGCAACCCGCGCACGACGGGGATCAACGCGATCAACATCGAGCCAGGGGACGAGCTCATCGAGGTGGCCCTTACCACCGGCGCCAACGACATTGTGCTCGCCACCCGGCACGGGATGAGCATCCGGTTCAGCGAGAAAGACACGCGCGAGATGGGCCGGGCCACGGCGGGCGTACGCGGCATCATGCTCGCGAAGGACGACCGTGTCATCGGAATGGTGGTGGTGCGGCGCGAGGCCACGCTGCTGGTCGTGGCCGAGAGGGGGTTGGGCAAGCGCTCTCCGCTGGGTGACTACCGGGTACAGAGGCGCGGGGGGAAGGGTATCATCACCCTCAAGCGGACCGGGAAGACCGGCGACGTGGTGGCGCTCAAAGAGGTACTCCCCGGCGACGAGCTCATGATCGTGACGCGCCACGGCGTGATCATCCGCATGCCGGTCGAGGGAATCCGCATCAGCGGACGCAACACCCAGGGGGTGAAGGTCATGAACCTCGACGCCGGCGATACCGTGATGGACGTAGCCCGCGTGGTGGAGGAGGACGACGAGGCCGGCGAGGGGGATACGGAGGTCGTGGTGCAGGGCCGCGACCAACGGGAGATGAAGCTGTAAGCCGGGACGCCGACGGCCGGGTGTCCCTCGAGGACATCCGCGAAGCCGCCCGCGGGATCGCGGGAGTCGCGGTACGCACTTCGCTGGTGCGGCTACCCGGGCTCTCGGACCACGGGGGCGTTCCCGTGTACCTGAAGCTCGAGAGCGAACAGCCCACCGGCGCCTTCAAGCTGCGTGGTGCGTGGACCTTCGTGCGCCGGCTCTCCGAGGAGGCACGCGCCCGAGGTGTCATTACCTACTCCAGCGGCAATCACGGACAGGCCGTGGCGTTCGCGGCCCAGCGGGTCGGTGTGCGGGCCGTGGTGGTGATGCCCGAAACCGCGCCCGCCACGAAGATCGACGGCGTGAAGCGCTGGGGCGGCGAGGTCCTGTTCGCCGGGACCACCTCGGAAGACCGTTACGGGCGCGCCATGGAGATCGCCGAGCAGGAGGGCCTGGCGGCCATTCCCCCCTACGATCACCCGCACATCATCGCGGGGCAGGGCACCGTGGGATTGGAGATTCTCGAGGACGTACCCGATGTGACGCACGTCGCTGTCCCAGTGGGGGGCGGTGGGCTTATTGCCGGTATCACAACGGTGGTGAAGGCGCTGCACCCCGAGACACGGGTGACGGGTGTGGAGCCGGAGGGCGGCGCCTGCCTCGGTGCCGCTCTCGCCGCCGGCCAACCCGTGCGGCTCGAGAAGACCGCCAGTATTGCCGATGGATTGCTTCCACTTTCGGTGGGTTCATTGACCTTTCGCCACCTGAAGGGCCTGGTGGACGCGGTGACGGTCTCGGACCGCGCCATCGCCGAAGCCACGGTCTGGCTCAACACCGAACAGGAGCTGACGGTAGAACCGTCGGGTGCCGCAACCACAGCAGCGCTCCGCGCCGGTACCTTGCAGCCAAAGGGGCCGTGCGTGCTGGTGGTGAGTGGCGGCAACGTCGATGCGGAGACTGTGGCAGCGCTCGCGCGATCGTAGCGCCCCTCACCTAGCCATGCCGGCCAAGATTCTGGTCGCCGATGACGACCGGACCCTCCTCGAAGCCCTCTCCATGATCCTGAAGGACAAGGGTTACGATGTCGTGGCCGTGCCCGACGGCCAGAACCTCAAGCGTCTGCTCGACGAAGAGCGCCCCGACTTGTTGATGCTCGACATCATGATGCCGAAGGTGGACGGGCTGCAGTTGCTGCAGCAGGTGAAGGAGGACGAGCGGTGGCGGGACCTGCCCGTGCTGATGATCTCGTCCATGGCACCGGAGGAGGCAACGGTTCGCTCGCTCGGTCTGGGGGCGGCGGACTTCATCGCCAAGCCGTTCCGGGTCAAGGAGCTCACCGCTCGGGTGGAGGCGCAGCTGCGGCAGGGGGAGGCGTTACGGGCTGCGCGCCGCGAGGCGGCTCAACGTGCCGAGGAAGCGGCGATCCGGGCCGAGATGGTGGACATCCTGCACGAGGTCACCGACGCCCTCGCACCTGACGACATCTATCACGTGCTCACCAGACGCGTGGCCAACGTCCTCAATGTGACCAAGTGCTCCATGGTGCTGGCGAAGCGTGACGACGAGGTCGGCAAGGTCGTGGTCGCCTCCGAGAACCCCATGCTCCGCAACCTGGAGATCCACCTGGATCGGTACCCGGAGATCCAAAAGGCCCTGGACACGAATCGTCCGGTCCTCGTGACCGACGTGGCTACCGACCCCCTGTACGATCAGGTGCGGGAGCAGTGGGGACACGAGGGGGTGACCGTCACGGTTCGCAGCGTGATCGCCATCCCGTTCGGGCTGCGTGAGGAACAATCGGGTGTGTTCTTCCTGCGGAACACGGGCAACGCCACGGCGCTCACCCCCCAGGACTTGGAGTTCGCCTCGAACGTGGTGCGCACCGCCGTGAGCGCCATCGAGAAGGCGTACGCGCTGCAGACGGCGGTGTCGGACAGCCAGCGGTATCAGGCCCTGGCGATCACCGATCCGCTCACCGGCTGCCTCAACCGACGCGCGCTCATGGAGGAGCTCACGGCGGAGCTCAAGCGCATGCAGCGTTACGAGCCGTCGCTCAGCATCCTCATGATCGACCTGGACCGCTTCAAGCAGGTGAACGATACACGCGGCCACCTGGCGGGAGACGCCGTGTTGCGCAAGGTGGGCGAGCTGCTGCGGCGAGAGGTCCGGACGGTGGATTCGGTCGCCCGCTACGGGGGTGAGGAGTTCGTGATCCTGCTGCCCGTCACGCAGCTCGACGGCGCCCTCACGTTCGCCGAGCGGATCCGGGAGCGGATCGCTGAGGAGGATTTTGCCGAGACGGGCGATCCCCTGAGGGCGACAGTGTCGATCGGGGTGGCGAGCGTCGCCCCGGGTGAGGAGATTGATCCCGATGGGTTCATCGCCCTCGCCGACGAGGCCCTCTATCGCGCCAAGCACGAAGGACGCAACTTAGTTCGCTCATGAGTCGACGCTGCCCCAAGTGCAAGACAGTTTACGCCGGCGAAGCCCGGTTCTGTCCCAAGGACGGCAGTCCCCTGGTGGACGTCGCGGGGACGGGCGGCCGGCCGGTGAGCGCGCCTGCGCCCAAGACCGAGGTCCGCAAGGTCGCCAAGTCGGAAGGGCCCAGCATGAGCCGGGCCGGCCAGCTCACCGACCAGGTCTTGGACCGCCGCTACCAGATCCGGCGCAAGCTGGGCGAGGGTGGCATGGCCTTCGTGTACGAGGCGCACGACATGAGCACCGGCGACGGGGTGGCCGTCAAAGTCCTCAGTCCCAAGCTGAGCAAGGACACCAGCTCCGTGGAGCGGCTGCGCCGCGAGGCGGGCCTCGCGATGCGGCTGGAGCACCCCAACGCCTGCAAGATCCTGCGCCTGCAGGAGACCGAGGACGGACTGATCTACCTCGTGATGCCCTACCTCAGGGGCGAGCTGCTCTCCGATTGGGAGGTCAAGCGGGGGCTGATACCGCCCGCGGAGGGGGTCGACATCCTGGTGCAGTGCTGCGCGGGCCTGCACCACGCGCACAAGCTCAACATCGTGCACCGCGACCTCAAGCCCGAGAACATCATGATGGTGCAGGACGAGAACGGGCTGGATCAGGCGGTGGTGATGGACTTCGGGCTCGCCAAGGAGAATCGTGCCGGCCCGGGCGTGGCGAAGCTCACCGCCACCGGGATCATCCTGGGCACGCCCGAGTTCATGAGCCCCGAGCAGATCCGCGGCAAGACGCTGGACGCCCGCAGTGACGTCTATGCGCTGGGGATCGTGGGCTTCGAAATGTTCACGGGCAAGCTCCCCTTCCAGGGACGCACGCCGCAGGAGATGATGATCGCGCGGCTGCGGGGCAAGCCGACGCCGGTGCGGACGGTGCTCCCCGATTTCCCCAAGAAGCTCGAAGCGGTGATCATGAAGTCGCTGGAGTCGGAGCCGGGCAACCGCTATGGCACGGCGCTGGAGTTCGGCAAGGCGCTACTCGATGCAGGAGAGAGCGTCGACAAGAAGCGCCTGAAGAAGCTCCTGAAGTAACCCCGCTCCTACGGAACTTCGAACCGTCCCTGCGCGACCTCCGGGTTGACCACGACATCCGAGATGACGAGCGCCTTGGTGCGCTTCCCCGACGGCGTGAGCCAGTCGCGCCGCACCACGTAGGGGTAGCGGATCTCTCCCACCCGGCGGGTCTCGCCCCACACCAGACGGTTGAGATTCTCCCGACCTTCCTCCACGTACGTGACTTCGTAGGGAAAGCCGCGCCCCGGGGGGAAATAGTACGTGAAGACGTCCTGGTGCTCTCCCACCCCCGCGCCGAAGGAAACGCCGACGGCATGGAAGCGGTCGCCGGGTGGTGTCTCGCCCTCCCACGTCGCGCCAGGCCGCTGTAGGCGAGATGAACGCCCGGGTCGCGCAGCTTGAATGGGAGACCCAGCCAGTAGAAGAGGTCACGGGACACGTAGAGTGCCTCGCGGGTGTCCTTGGCCGTGTCTGGCAGCAATTCGCCGTCGAGTGCGGCCCACGCGGGGTCCCGTCCGTTGAAACCCTGCTCGATGAACCCGATGGCCTCCCAGCGCTCCACCCGCGTCCCCTCGCCGAGGGGGCCCTTCTTGATCCACGCGTAGCGGGGCCGGGCACGCTTAAGGCGGCCCGAGAGGGTGTCATACAGTTCCGTGGTGACCGTGAACGCGGCCGCGTGGAACGCGTGGTAGGTCTCCATGCCACCCACCGAGTCGATCCACAGCCCGATGAGCGAGTCGGCCACGGGGTCCTGCCGCTGCTGGGCCGGCGCCACCGTAGCGGAGGCCCCGATTGCCACCACCATGCCGATCCAGGCCACGGTGAGGCGAAGCCCCAGCACGGTGTGAGAGGTCATACGACGCGAGGCGGAGGAGGTCGGCACGGTCGGGTTGCTCGTCAGACGGTGGTCGGGGATATTAGGCCCTATCCCGACTCAGATCAACTGGCGCTCACATGAAACGGTTTTCGGCGTTCGATCCACCCGAGTACGTCGACTGGCTGCCCGATCCGGAGCTGGTCGTGGCGTACCCAGGGGCGTGGGAGCGATACGAGGAGCGCCGTGCCGTCGTCGAGGGTCTGGACCGGGAGACCGAGCTTGCGCTCTACCGGGGAATGCTCCGCACCCGGCTGCACGACATCATGCTCAAGCGGTGGGTGAAGCAAGGCATCATCTCCAAGGCGTGGCTCGGGACGGGAGAGGAGGCCACGACGGTGGGCCCCGTTCATGCGCTCGAGCGCACGGTGGACGTCGTGGCGCCGATGATTCGCAACGCTGGTGCATGCTCTGAGATGGGGATGCCGGTGGCCGACATGCTCCGGGGCTATCTCGGGACCTATGACGCGCCGTCGAAGGGACGCGATGGCCACGTGGGGGACATGGAACACCGTGTATTGCAGCCGATCTCCAACATCGGAACGATTCCTCCGGTCACGGCCGGTATCGCGCTGAGCTTTCGGTTGCGCGGTGAGCGGCGCGTCGTGCTCACCTGGGTCGGGGATGGCTCGGTCAAGTCGGGACCGACCCACGAGACGTTCAACCTGGCGGCGGTGTTGCAGCTCCCCGTGATCTTCATCATTCAGAACAACCAGGTCGCGCTCGGAACGCTGGTGAAGCAGCACCACCTACCCGACGACTTCAGCGAAATCCACCGCGCTTATGGCTGCGCCGGCTGGTCGTTCGACGGCAACAACGTCGTGGACGCCTATGCCGCGACCAAGCTGGCGGCCGATCGCTGCCGTCGCGGCGAGGGGCCGGTGATCCTGGCGGCGGAGACCTTTCGCATGGGTGGCCACGCCACCCACGACGAGCAGGATGCTCGCCGGCTGATTCCGGCAGAGGTCTACTCCCATTGGGGGAAGCGCGATCCGGTAGGGCTGTACGAGGCATACCTCGAGGCTCGCGGCGTGAGCGCCGCGGAGTTGGGAGGTATCGAGGAGGAAATGACCGCGGAGATCGACCAGGCGGCGCAGGCAGCACTGGCGAGCCGTGAGTCGAACATGCCACCGCCGGCGTCCGCCGCAGATGACGTGTACGCCGGATGAGGGACCGCAACCGCGCAGGAGCCTTGCCATGAACACCACGCGTCTCGCAGCCATCGGGGTGGCCGTCGGCCTCGTTCTGGTGATCGTGATCGTCTCCATGGGGCCGCTCAACCGCATGAGCGAGAGCTACGGCGAGCCACCTGGCGTGGCTCCCACCCACGGGGAGTGGGTGACGTACGCCGGCGCTACGGGCGACACGGTCGCGGCATACATCGCGTTCCCGGAGCGTCCGGACCCGGCGCCGGCCATGATCGTGATTCACGAGATCTACGGGCTGTCGGACTGGGTGCGGTCGGTGGCCGACGACTTCGCGGCGCACGGTTATGTGGCCATTTCACCCGACATGCTCTCGCGCCGTGGCGGGACGCCCGAGAGCGCCGACGAGGCACGCGGCCTGATCCGGAGTCTCCCACCCGACTCGATCACAGTCGACCTGAACGCCACCTTTGCGTACCTGCGCACGCTCCAATCGGTGCGGGGCGACGCTATCGGCGTGATCGGATTCTGCTGGGGGGGCAGTCAGAGCTTCCGCTTCGCCACCAATAACCCCGACCTGGGGGCAGCGGTGGTGTGTTATGGCGGTGCCCCCGATCCCGCATCGCTCGGTCGGATCACGGCGCCGGTGCTTGGCGTGTACGCGGAGAACGACGCGCGCATCAACGCGAACCTGCCGGAGGTGGAGGCGGCAATGGCCGAGGCGGGCAGGAGCTATGCCTACACGATCTACCCTGGCGCCGGGCACGCCTTTCTGCGACGCGGCGAGCCGGAAGCCGAGATCGAACGTGCTTGGGCGGATGTGTTCAGCTTCCTGGAGGATGCCATCGGGAAGTAGGCAGCGGCGCGGTACCCGGTCGCCCCCGTGGCGCAGGCGGCGGCGCCTCCGTATCGAGCGTCCGCCGCCTGTCGTTATGCGTGCCGTGCCGGTTGTGTCGTCCTAGCCCCGCCCGAAGGTCAGCAGCGTGAGGAGCGCCCTCCACGCAGTGGGCAGCATGAACCAGATCACGATGAGCAGCAGGGCCGGTGACAGATACCGCACGAAGAACGCCCAAGCCTTGCGCGGCGCGGGGTTCTCCATCCCTTTGGCCAGTTCCTCGTCTGCCTTGCCGAGGATGGTGTAGCCCACAAGGATCGCGGTGAAGAAGCCACCTACGATCAGCAGGAAGTTCCCCACGAACGTGTCGGCGGCGCCGAGGAAATTGATGTTGAAGGCCGCCGGCAACCCGGCCAGCGTAATCATGATCCCGAACCACAGGGCTGCCTGTTTGCGCGACCAGCCCCAGCCGTCGATCACCGCTGAGACCACCACCTCCAGCAGGGAGATGGACGAGGTGAGCGCCGCGAAGAACAGCATGATGAAGAAGGCGCTCAACACGACGCCACCGAGCCCCCCGAGACTCTTGAGCCCGGCGGGGAGGACGATGAAGAGCGTACCGACGGTGTTGTCGGAGATGGCGCCGCCCAGCCCGATGGTGCTGGAGAGGCCGAAATGGAAGATGACCGGGAAGATCACCAGCCCGGCGACGAAGGCCACCCCGAAGTCACACAGCGCGACGGTGGCCGCCTCCCGGCCCAGGTTCTCCTTCGACGTGAGATACGACGCGTAGGTCATCATGGCGCCCATGCCGAGGCTCAGCGAGAAGAACGCTTGGCCGGCAGCGAGGCGGATGACGTTGGGGTCGAGGAGCTCGCCGAGTTGCGGGCGCAGGTAGTAGCCGTAGCCTGCCCCGCCCTCACCCAGCGTCGCTGCCCAGATCGCGAGGCCCACGAGCAGGAAGAACAGGATCGGCATGAGGATCAGTGCCGCCCGTTCGAGGCCGCGCTTCACGCCAGCAATGACGATGAAGATGGTGAGCGCCATGAAGATGACGTGGGAGACGATCGCGGGCACTCCCGTCGCGACGGATTGGAAGTAGGCACCGGTATCGGTGGAAATGGCGCCTCGCATCGCGTCGACCGCGTAGCGCATGGTCCATCCGGCAATCACGGCATAGTACGAGAGGATTCCGAAGCCGCAGAACACGAAGAGCCATCCCAGCGGCGCCCACTGAGGTCCGCCAAGGCGCTGCACGGCCACCACCGGCGACTCTTGCGACATGCGACCCACGATGAACTCAGAGGTCATGACCGGCACACCGATCACGGCGATGAACACGATGTAGAGCAACACGAACGCTGCACCGCCACCCTCGGCGGCGACGTACGCAAAGCGCCACATGTTGCCCAGACCCACTGCCGAGCCGACGGCAGCCAGAATGAATCCGGCCCGGGTCCCCCACGAGTCCCGACTGCCGGTCGCCGCGGGATGCGTCATGACCTTGTCTCCTGGTTAGGTGATAACCTGCTGAGCCTTGATGGCGTCCCACGCGGCGTCGAACACCTGCTGTGGGCCGATGTGCTGCGCGGTCCAGTCGTCGTTGGCGATGCGCTCCAACGCCAGCTTGATCAAGGCCAGCCACACATCGGTCCACACCTCGGCCGAGCCGGAGCGTACGTCGCCGGCTGACTTTCCGGTGGCGATCACCTTGCTGAGTTCCTCTCGCAGCTCGGCGAAGCCGTCGCGACTCTTTGAGTCCAGCAGGTCACCGAGTCGGGTGAGGAACACGAGCTTGATGAGCGCCGGGTCGCTGCTGGCCAGATCACGCCACGCGGTGGCGATGCGATCCAGGCGGTCAGGGCAGCTGAGCGAAGTGGGCGCCTCCCTGACTGCCGACATCAACAGGCGCACGGCAGCGCGGTAGATCTCGTTGAGAAGGTGTTCCTTGCTGTCGAAGTGCCGGTAGATGGTGCCTTCGGCGACCGCCGCGCGTTTGGCGATCTGTGGGGTGGTGCTGGTATGGTATCCCTGGGTGGTGAACAGTTCGAGGGCGGCGCGCACGAGGCGCTCGCGCGTCCCCGCGGGGTCGCGGCGTCGGCGTCCGGCCGGCTTGGAAGTCTCGTGGGGGTGAGCCATCACTCGCTACTCTACCACCGCGGAGCCGGTCTGCCAAGCCGATGCCTTATCTTTGATACGACTTCTGGCTGGCCATGAGCGGCCGAAGCCGGAGGCAGCAATGTGCGAGGGGGTGATGATGGCGGCGGGCGCCAAGTTGGACTTTGCGCGGCTGTGGGATACCGCGATACCATATGCGCGCTTTGCAGAGGAAGCGCAGGACCTCAAGGGCTTGTGGGACGGGGTCTACAAGAAGACCCAACCCCCCGAGTGGGCGCTTGAGGCCGCTCGGGCCAAGGGCAATGGGGCGCACCTGTTGGTGATCAACGAGGATTGGTGCTGGGACGGCGCGAACGTGGTGCCGCCGCTGGCCAGGCTCGCCGACGAGGCGGGCACCTTCGAGATCCACATCATTTCGCGCGACGAGCATCCTGAGGTGATGGACCAATACCTTACCGACGGAACGCGCTCGATTCCCATCGTCATCGTGCTGGATGCCGAGTTCACTGAGCTGGGCCACTGGGGTCCGCGGCCCAGCGAGTTACAGGCGTGGGCCAAGGCGAACAAAGGGACGATGGAGAAGAAGGAGTTCTACACCGAGATGCGACGGTGGCACGTGAAAGACGGGGGCGAGTCGACGCTCCGGGAGGTGTTGGAGATTCTCTCGTAGCCCGGCGCTCGACCGGGCACCCACTTCGCTCGCTGCACCACTGCGCCCACGCTCACCCAACTACCTCCTCGCCACCCGGAAGCGCCTGTCGGCCGACCCCCTCGAGCGCGGCGTGCTGATGCTCGCTCCAGTGGGCACCTGGCCTCGCGTTCCCCCCGGAAGCGCTGCTCCACGAGGCCCCCCCGTCCCCTCCGCTGCCATGCTCCGCTGAATCTCCTGACCTCTCGGGCGCCGGGGGACCCCCGAGCTGGTTTGCCCTAGCCCATCCCCTCGAGCTGCTCTTGCAGTATCCCCAGCGATTTCTTCACATCGTCGTGGCTGAACACCAGGCTGGGCCGGAAACGGACCGAGCGCGGGCCGCAGGCGAGCGTGGCCAACCCCGCTTCCCAACACCGCTGGCGCAGTGCGTCGCGGGTGTCGCCGTCGGGCATGTCGAACGCCAAGAGCAAACCCCGTCCCCGCACGTTGGTCACCTGGGAGAAGTTCTCCTGCAACTCTTCCAGGCCCGCCTTGAACGCCGCTCCAACCGTGGCCGCACTCTCCACCAGGCCATCCTCCTGCATGATCTGGAGGTAGCGGGCGCACCGCACCATGTCGACCAGGTTGCCGCCCCACGTGGAGTTGATGCGTGAGGACACACGGAACACGTTCGCTTCCACCTCGTCGATCCGTTTGGTGCTCATGATGCCGCAGACCTGGGTCTTCTTGCCGAACGAGACGATGTCCGGCGTCACGCCCAGCTGTTGGAACGCCCACATCGTGCCGCTCACGCCCATCCCCGTCTGTACTTCGTCGAAGATCAACAAGGCTTCGTGCTCGTCGGCT
Organism: Gemmatimonadota bacterium; assembly: GCA_039584455.1. GTDB lineage: Bacteria > Gemmatimonadota > Gemmatimonadetes > Gemmatimonadales > GWC2-71-9 > WVYX01. The sequence goes on along the minus strand of JBDGXT010000065.1, from coordinate 2,238 downwards.
AGCGCGCGCAGTCGCTGCAGGAACTCCGGGCGGAAATGGCTGTCGCCACCCTCGCACTGGATCGGCTCGATGAGGATCGCGGCGATCCCATGCGGGTCCTTGGCGAAGGCAGCCCCGATCTCCTTCACCGACTGCTCCTCCGCATGCGCGACCGCCGCGTTGTCCATCGGGAAGTGAATCTTCGGGTTGGACACGCGCGGCCAGTCGAACTTGGGGAAGTCCCGGATCTTGAGCGGCTCGGTGTTGGTGACGGAGAGGGTGTAGCCGCTGCGGCCGTGGAACGCCTCCCGGAAATGCAGAATCTTGTCGGCGCCGCCCTCGATTCCCTTCGCACGGTTCTTCTGCGCCTTCCAGTCGAACGCCGCCTTCATGGCGTTTTCGACCGCCAGCGCGCCGCCGGCGATGAAGAACAGGTAGCGGAACTCCGCGGGCGCGGCGAGCTCACGGAACGTGCGCACGAACCCCGCGAACTCCTGGGAGTAGATGTCGCTGTTCGCCGGATTGGCCAGGGCGGCCTGCATGAGGGAGGCTCGAAAGCCATTGTCGGCCATCTTGGGGTGGTTGTGACCGATCGGTAGCGTGGCGAAGTACGTGTAGCAGTCGATGTACTCTTTTCCCTCCAGCGCGTCCACGATGACAGATCCGTGGGACTTCTCCAGATCGATCACGATATGAAAGCCGTCGACCAGGATGTTGCTCTCCAGTATCGGGAAGACCTGGTCCGTGGAAACTCTGACTTCAGGCATGGCACGCTCCTTTGATGGGATGTACGGGGGAGCGACCGGCTCGCCCTCGGGCGGCAATGAGTGCCCCGGACGGGGGGCGGTGTTGCGGCTCGGGGACGGGCGCGGCGCTAGCGCGCCGCCCTGTTGGGGGGTGCGAAGATCGCTGGGCGGGCCCGCCGGGGCAGGAGTCCGTTCGGTGAGCGGGCAGTGCTGTGCAACTGGAGTTACCTCATCCCGTTACGGGGTCTTGCGTCTCCAATAGAATCTAACCGACGGGCCGTGCCGGGCCAGGAAGAGGCCCGTCGCGGTGCCTCAGTAGGTCCAGGACGTGTGGAACAGCGCGAGGACGCGGTTCTCGGGGCCGATGCCCACGGTTCCGCCGATGATGGCGGCTCGAAACAGTTGCACGATTAGGCCGGCGCCCCCGCCCCACTTGAGGTCCTCGCTGGTGAGCCTGAACTCGCTGGCGGGGAAGACGCGACCGACGTCGACAAACCCGACGAGTGTCACGCGGAACAGTGTGGGCTCCGCCAGCAGGTCGTAGCGTACGTCCAGGTTGCCCAGGAGCTTGTCGGAGTTGAGGTGGCGCACGCGCCACAGACCGCGATGGGAGGGTGAGCCGCCCAACACCGAGAACGGACGCTCCATGTTCTCGATCCGGTAGTACGTACCCAACCGCGGTGCCTGGTTCATCGTTTGACCCAGGGCCCGCGCGGCAATCACCAGCCTCTCGCCGATGCCGAGGTAGCCCTGCGCGGAGAGCAGGAACCGGGTGTAGGTCAGATCGCCCAGGATGGAGGAGTCTGCCGCCGCCGCCACTGCCTGTACCAGCACCCCGCTCCGCGGGGCTGCCTCGTCGTTCCTGGTGTCGAAGATCAGCCCGATGCGCGCCGAGACGTCCCCGGTGGGGATCCCGATGGTCGGGTCCACCCCGGCCTGCCGGTCGAGCGCCAGCTGGCTCTCGCCCGGCAGGGTGTCGATGTGCCACTCCTCGACGTTGAAGCCGACCATGATGCGCAACGGGCCGACGATGCCACGCTGCACCTCACCGTACGCGAACGCCCGCCGGTTGTTGGAGCGGTAATAGTACTTGTTCTCGTCGGTGACGTTCGCCTTGTCGTAGACGGATGCGTTGCCGATCCCGAAGTAGTTCTCCCGGGCCCGCCGCACCCACTGGCCCTGTAGCACGAAGCGCCAACCGTCGAGCAGCTTGGGGGCGCGCCACTCCAGGTTGAACTGCTTGCTGCCGGAGGTACCGAAGAAGAAGTCGAATGAGAGCTTCGCGCGATACGGCGGCGGCGCCTCCCAGTCGTCGTACCCCAACTGGTTGATCTGCGCGTAGTACAGACCCAGTGCGAAACCGTCGCGGTTGGAGTAGTAGATCTTGGGGTACGAGACGTCGGTCCAGTCGTCGCCGAACGTCGGCAGGTTGGGCAACTGCGCCCGTGCCGTACCGGCCGACGCGGCGAGCAGGACCAGAACGACCGCGGTGTATCTCACCGTCCGGTTTCGG
>JBDGXT010000342.1:0-4329 GCA_039584455.1 Gemmatimonadota bacterium | reverse complement strand
GGCGCCGACGGGTCCCGCGTGCAGGTAGCCACGCTCCACTGGAGTGGGATCGCCCTCCCGGCCCGGGGTCCGCTCGATATCGCCGACACCGGGGGCCAGCGTCTTGAAGATGGGGTCGAGGCGCACGACGGCCTCTTCGTCGCCGCCGATCATCATGCAGTAGCCGCGCTCGAGACCCCAGACGCCACCGCTCGTCCCCACGTCGACGTAGTGGATTCCCTTCTCGGCGAGTTGGCGCTCCCTGCGAAGATCGTCCTTGAAATAGGAGTTGCCGCCGTCGATGATGATATCGCCGGCATCGAAGAGATCGGCCAACTGCATGATCGTCTGGTCGGTGGGATCGCCCGCCGGCACCATGACCCAGGCGGCACGCGGCTTACTGAGTGCAGCCGCGAAGTCCTTCAGCGACGCCGCCCCTCTGGCGCCTTCGCTCTCCATCTGCTTCACGCCGTCCGCGCTCAGGTCAAAGACGACGCAGTCGTGGCCGCTACTCATCAGGCGGCGAACCATGTTGGCACCCATCCGTCCCAGACCGACCATTCCGAGTTCCATGACGTTCTCCTGTCTGAGGCCGGGCGATCGGGCCAGTGCCCGGCTCGCCTAGGTCGCGCCGCCCTCCCTCCCATACACCACCACTTGCCAGAACGGGGTGTTGTGGACGCTGTGCTGACGGAACCCGGCGGCCTCGATCAGCTCGCGCATGCGGGCGGGCGGGTGGACGAACACGCGGAAGGCGCTGCGCAGCACCCAGCGTGACAGGTTGATTGTCGCGAGCATCCACCTCACGAACCACCGGTCGCGGGGGTAGCTGAGCACCAGCAGCCTGTTGGCTCTGGACGTGGCCGCGCGCAGCAGCGCGTCGAAGTCGGGATAACAGCATACCACGCGGTCGAGCGTGACCGCGTCCGCCGAGTGCAACTCGGCCGCCACGTCCACGAAGTCACCCTGCACGAAGCGGATCCGGTCCGCCTGTCCGCGGCGGGCCGCCTCCGCCTTGGCCGCCGCCAGGTAAGCCGGCGCCGCATCCACCAGGGTCGCCTCGGTCACGCCGTCCGCGAGCAGCTCGTGCACGATAACACCGATTCCGCCCCCGATGTCCAGTAGCGAGCCACTCCTGGCGTCGTGCCTTTCGAGCGCCTCGAGGATGGTCCGGGTGGTACCGTCGGGGCCCTTCCGGCGGTAGCGCCGCATATCCCGCTTGGCGAAGCCCTCGGTGAATACGCGCCCGGCGTCCTGGCAGTGGCAACACGTCATGGATACGCTCCTAACTCATAATCTCCCATTCACGACGGTCCTGCCAGGTTCGGGGAGTGACCTCCAGCGCCATTGCCAAGGCCCGACCCGGCCGCCATTCTATCCCCTTGCACTCACTTCGGAGCCGACCATGAAGCGAGCTCTCTTTGCCCTGATGCTGCCGATCTGGGTGGCAGGCCCGCTTGCCGCCCAGGTGGCGATGACCACCGAACCGCAGAGCGGCATCGCCTTCCCCATGGAGATCACGGCCGTGGGCGGCGAGGGAACCCAGGCACTCACCGGCGTGGGGATCCGCACCAAGACCTTCCTCAAAGTGAAGGTGTATGCCTTCGGGATCTACGTGGACCCGGCCGGGGCCAGCGCTACGCTGAGCGGCTACGCCGGCAAGTCGTTCGGCGACCTGCAGGGCGACCAGGAGTTCTACGACGGCATCCTGCAGATGAACTTCCCCATGACGCTGCGGCTCGTCATGACCCGCAACGTGGGGGGTGACGACATGGCCGAGGCGTTCGACGGCGCCCTGCGACCTAGGGTGCAACGCGCGGCTGCCGAAATGAACATGCCGGGGGGCGAGCAGGCAGTGGATCAGTTCCGCGGCTACTTCAGCGTCGAGGAGATGACCGACCGCTCGGAGTTACTGTTCACCTGCGCCGACGGCACGCTCAACACGTCAGTCAAGGGCGTGCTCCAGGCCCCGATCGCCTCCGCCGCCCTGTGCTGGGCGCTGTTCGACGTCTATCTGGGAAAGGACCCGATCTCCAAGGGCGGGAAGCGCACCGTTGTGATGAACTTCCCGCAGATCATCAGCGGCGAGTAGCGAGACGGGTTGTGAGCCGCCGGTCCGGCCCGTTTGGAGAGGTGGCCGAGAGGCTGAAGGCGGCGGTTTGCTAAACCGTTATAGGGTCTAAAGCCCTATCGGGGGTTCGAATCCCCCCCTCTCCGTACCCCCGGCATAAAGAGAGCCCCGAGTGCTGCGCGCTCGGGGCTCTTGTCTTCGATGACGCTGCAGCGCTTCATCCCTCCGGGCTCAGCTCGCTCTCATGCGTGACGCAGTTACGTCCGCGCTGCTTCGAGAGGTACAGCGCGCGATCGGCGCCCCGCAGGAGGCGCGAGCGCCAGTCGGGCTCAGGCCGGACGTCGGGCCGCTCGAACGTCAGCGTCCCCCCTCCGATGCTCACCGTCATGGGACGTCGCGGCCACGTCGCTCCCTCGATCGCCACGCGGAACCGCTCTCCCAGTGTAAGCGCACCCGCCCGGTCGGTCTCCGGCAGAATGATGGCGAACTCCTCACCACCGATCCGCGCCACGTAGTCGCTGCGCCGGGCCTGCTGGCACATCAGCGCGGCCGCCATCCTCAGTACCTCGTCCCCGGCGAGGTGCCCGAACTGATCGTTATAGGGCTTGAACTGGTCCAGGTCCAGGATCAGAAGCGACATCGGCCGGGTCGTGCGGAGTGCCAGCTCCATCTGGACGGTCAGCTGATCCAGGAACGAGCGTCGGTTCCACAGATCGGTGAGGCTGTCGGTCGCGGCCATCTCCGAGAGTCTGACGTTGGCCTCCTCCAGCCGCTGCGCCTGCGCGGTAATCCGGTGCTCGAGGTGCTTGCGCTCCGTCAGATCCACGATCGCGCCGATGACATAGACGCCGTGGGACGTGCTCAAGGGGTTGAGACCGATCTCGATGGGAAAGTCGGCGCCATCGCTCCGCCTCCCCATGAGGTCGCGTCGGCGCCCCATCGGGCGGACACGCGGCGCCGACAAGAAGCCAGCGCGGTGACCGCGGTGGGCCTCCTGGAAGGTGTCGGGAACGAGTGTCTCGACCGGGCGACCGAGCAGCTCGTCCGGCTCGTATCCGAAGAGCGCCGCGACGGCGTCGTTCACCAGGCGGATCTGCCCCTGCGCGTCCACCAGGACCATGGCGCAGGGGGACGCGTCCAGCGCCAGCCGGAAGTGCTCGTCGAAGCGGGTGTCGCCTTCGTGTGGCATGGTCGCGGCCTCCCGTGGGCGCCGGACACGGCCGAGCCGCAACGCTCAGTCCGTGCGGCCCACACACTACGTGTAGGCGCGACGGTCTAAAGGGGAGATGAATGTTCGATTAACGAGGGCAGCTACCGGTGACGCGGTCGGCGGGGCCGCTTCCCGGGGAGGTCCGGGTCCGGCCAGGTCGAGCACCCCGGATCGGGTGGCCGCGGTGGCTCCGGATCGCGCGGCAGATCGGGGGTGCACGGCGGCTCCGGGAACGGCGAGCGAGCGCCGCCCCGCGGCCTGCGGTGCCCCCGCTGACTGACGTGCTTCAGGATCTCATCCCAGATCCACATGACTGCTCCCGCATTTGGCGTCCGTTCACCCTACGAGAAGAATAGCCCCCCCGTTTCGTGAGCGGCAGGCCGCGACCGGGGTGTTACGGCGTCTGGACTCGGAAGTTCAGTGCGCCGCTCGTGCCGCCGAGCACGACCTGGATGGTCCAGTTGCCGGCCGTGCCAGCGTCGGTCTGGAACGTGCCGGTTTGCGTCAGCGAGCGGGTATACACCTGCGTGCCGTCCGCATCCGTGATCGTGACCGTCGCCGTACCCGAGAGCGAGCCCGACTGGTCCACGTTCGCCGTCGTGCCCGCGTTCACCCACGTGTAGCTCAGCGTCTGCTCCACGTTGTCCAGCGCGGTGGCCTGGATCTGGAACGAGCCCGGGTTGTTGGTCACTTCGAGCTGGTTCTCGGGTCCCAGCATGTTCGTGCTGCTGCACGCCGCCACGCCGATGATGAGCGCGATTGCCAGCGTCGCGTGCGCGGTGAGTCGGGAGACGTATTTCACAGTGTCACTCCTGCCTGAGTTGTCGTCCCACAAGCGAGACGCCCACGGCACCAGGCGCTGGCGCCGCGGGCAGCTTGAACCTATCCGCCGCATGAAACAGCCTCTGTAATGCAACTCACATGCTCGCCATTCGGCCCAACTACTTGTGCGACGCAACGATCGGCTCGAGCGGCGCCTGTCCCGAACCGTGCCGCACCCGATCCGTGGCTGCCTCACCGCGGGCCACTGCGCTGCACTTTTCGCGCGGCGGCGCGCGAGTAACTTCCT
>JBDGXT010000064.1:0-11043 GCA_039584455.1 Gemmatimonadota bacterium | reverse complement strand
AGGTGCGCGCGGTTCCCGACGGCCGCGCCGTTCGGGTGACGGGACCGGGTGCCGGGCGGTACGAGCGCATCACTTTTGTGAGTCTCGATCGCTCGCGGTTCGTAGAGGTGAACGGCAAGCCGTACCGCGGCGTGGTCGAGGTGTACGTCCACGACGGGGCCCTCAACGCGGTGAACGAGCTGTCGCTCGAGGCGTACGTCGCCGGGGTGGTCAACGCCGAGTTGGGGCGACGCGCCCCGAACGAGCAGGCGGCGGTCGAGGCCCAAGCCATCGTGACGCGGACCTACGCGCTCAAGAACCGCGGCCGGTTCGCGTCGGAAGGCTATGATGTCCGGGCGACGGTGACGGATCAGGCATATGGGGGGGTGGAGGTCGAGAGCGATCGCGGGTGGGCCGGTGTGCGCTCGACCTCGGGGACGGTGGCCACCTACCGCGGGGAGCTCATCAGCACCTTCTACCACTCGACGTGCGGGTACTCCACCGCATCGCCCGAGGAGGTGTTCCGCTTCGGCCAGCCGCTGCCGTATCTGACACCCGTGTCGGATCGGCGGTCCGGTGGGCACTACTGCGACATCTCGCCCAACTTCCGCTGGACAGTCGAGTGGGACGCGGCAACGCTGGAGCGTATATTACGGCGAACGGTGCCCTCACGGCTCGGTGTGGAGGCTGCCATGCTCGACGAGTTGCGCGATGTGCGCGTCCAGCGCACGGGGCCGTCGGGCCGGGTCGCCGAAGTGCGGATTGAGGTGAGTCGTGGTGAGATTCCCGTGTTCGGTCCCGACGTTCGCGCCGTCTTCAGCAAACCGGACGGGCGGTCCCTGGGCAGCACCGCCTTCCAGCTCGCCGTCGACCGGCGTGAAGGTCGAGTCGAGCGCGTCACGGCAACTGGTGCGGGGTGGGGCCACGGCATCGGGATGTGCCAATGGGGAGCCGTCGGCCGGGCGCGAGCCGGGCAGGACGCGCGCACGATCGTGACGACCTACTTCCCGGGAACGACCCTTGAGCGCTGGTATTAGACTCGGGCTCGCCATGCTGCTCCTGCCGGGGTCCGTATCGGCCCAGGGCTTCTGGGATCAGTTCAGCTATGAGGGTCTTCGCCTCGCGGGCATCGGCCTCGAGGGTGGCGTGGTCTGGTCCACTCGATTGACGACTGAGCCCGTCGGCGCACTCCGCATCGATTTCGGCAACTTCGCGCCCAAGGTACGAGTGCTGGTGAGCGCGTCGTACTTCAAGGGTCAGTTCCGCCAGGAGGAGATCGACGAGTTCGAGCGCCAGCTCGAGGACATCATCGACGATCCCTCGGTTACGGTCGACCTGGGGACGATCACCTGGGCCGATTTCGGACTCGCGCTCGACTTTCACTATCTGTTCGAGCCGGCACGGCGCGTGCGGCCGTACGCCGGCCTGGGTCTGGGGTTGCACTTGCGCAACGGTAATGGCGAAGCGATCAACGGGACCTTCGTCGAGCGGGCCTTGGACATGGTCGATGTGGGCATCATCGGGTCGTTGGGGTTCGAGATCGGGCTCACCAAGTCGCTCGTGCTCACGGCGGACGCGCGTGGGGAGGCGACGACCGAGCTGCTGACGGCATCGGTGCGCGGCGGCCTGACGTATCGGCTCCCTCGCAAGGAGAGTCCGTGAGCGGCCGCGTGCGGGCCGGGGCACTCGGCGCCGGCGCCGCGAAAGACTCGGCCTGCGCCCTGATCCGCAGCGATCGGGGGCACTCGATCTTCGTAGACGATCGGCTGTTGCTGCACCAGGCAGTGGAGGGGATCTACCGCTCCGCGGCCGACGGCTGCGAAGTCGCACTGTGAGAGCGCTTGCCCTACCGCCAGGGGACTGGCGCCTGGTGATTGGCGGGGCCGTCCTCACCAGCGCCGCCTATCCGCCGTTCCATCTCTTCCTCCCCTCGTTTCTGTGCCTCATCCCGGCCGCCTGGCTGATCCTCGACGGCGCCGACGACCCGCGGCCCGTGCGCCGACACCTGGCGCAGGGGTTCTGGTTCGGGTTGGTGGCCAACGGACTGCTACTCCACTGGATGGTCGTTGCCCTGTGGCACTTCACGCCGCTGTCCGTGCTGGGATACGCCGGCGCCGTCATCGGCTTGGCGCTCTACAGTGCGGTCCTGTTCGCGGTGACCGGATGGGTAATGCGGACCACGCGGCTCTCCCTGCTGCTCGTCTTCCCGGTGCTGTGGACGGCGCTCGAGTGGATCGTGGGGCACCAGGGCGACTTTCGCTTCCCGTGGCTGGGGCTGGGCACCTCGCTCACCGGCTACCCGACGGTGGTGCAGCTCGCTGATCTCGTGGGCGCGCGCGGCGTCACTTGGCTCCTCGTGCTCGCGAACGTCGCGCTTGCGCTTGCGTGGCGCCGCCGGGCCGCGCGGCGGCAGGCCGCCGTGCTCGCCGCCGGCGTCGGTCTTGGCCTCGTGGCGGCCCTGGCGTACGGCGTCGTGCGCGAGCGCACCATTGATCTCCGGGCGGGGGGGATGGTGACCGTCGTGCAGCCCAACATCGGGCACGAGGAGAAGTGGGAGCAGGCGCAGCAGGACTCGATCGTGAATGGGCTGCTGAACCTGAGCGCCGAAGCGCTGATGGCGGGAGAGCCATTGCTCGAGGGGGCGGAGCCGCGCGATCCCGACCTGGTCGTGTGGCCGGAGGCCGCTGTACCGGGCTACTTCAAGCAGTACCCCGTGTACCACAAGCGGTATCTGGTGCCGATCACGGAGCGCGTGCCCATCGCCGGCCCACGCTGGATTCGCTCGCGCTTCTTCGGGGGTTTCACGCCGGGCACGGCCCTGCCGGTGTACGAGCTCCGGAAACGGGGCTCGGACAGGGTGCTGCGTTTCGGGGCGCTCATCTGCTTCGAGTCGGCGTTCGAGAACCTCGCGCGGGGCTACCGGCGGGGTGGCGCGGAGTTCCTCGTCAACATCACGAACGACGCCTGGTTCGGCCGCACCTTCGGACCCTACCAGCACGCGGCGCACGTGGTGATGCGTGCCATCGAGAACCGTGTTGGCATCGCCAGGGCGGCCAACTCGGGGATCTCGGCGTTCGTCGATCCGCTTGGGCGGGAGCACCAGCGGACCGCCCTCGACGTTCGCACGTTCGAGACGCGCGAGATTCTCACCGCCGAGGGGCTGACGCTCTACGCCAGGTTGGGTGACTGGGTGGGGACGCTGTCCCTGCTCGCCACCGCACTGCTCGTCGGGTACACGTGGTGGCGTCGGCGGTGACGCGCTTCGGTGTGGATGTCGGTGGCACCTTCACCGACATCGTGGCACTCTCGCCCCAGGGAGACGTCACGGTCGGCAAGGTCAGATCGACCCCTGGTACGGTTTCCGCGGAGGTGTGGGACGACGTGATCCGGCTGCGCGGTGGAGGGTCGGCACCCCAAGCCCTGATTCACGGTACGACGGTCGCCACGAACGCCCTGCTCGAGCGCAGCAGCGGCCGGGTGGTGCTCGTGGCCACGGCGGGCTTCGAGGACCTCCTCTGGCTGCGGCGGCAGGACCGCTCCCACCTCTATGATCTCTCGCGTGACCACCCGCCGCCCCTGACGGCGCGCGAGGATGTCGTCGGGGTCGACGAGCGGGTCGGGGCCGAGGGGATGGTGCGGGAGCTCGCCGACGCCGAAATCGAGCGTGTCGTGGCTGAGGTGGAGCGACGTCGGCCCGATGCCGTGGCTGTGGCGCTCCTGTTCAGCTTCCGCGATCCAACGCACGAGCGGCGGCTCGCGGCAGCGCTGCGCAACGCACTCCCCGCCACGCCCGTCGCTGCCAGCTGCGAAGTGCTGCCGGTGTTCCGTGAGTACGAGCGCACCAGCACTACGACTGTGGAGGCGTATCTCCGTCCCAAGGTCAGCGGGTACCTGGCCCGCATGGGTGCCGACGCCACAGATCGCGGCATCGGGGAGCTGCGGATCATGGCCTCGAACGGCGGCACGCTGAGCGTTGCCCAGGCGGGCGAGCGCGCGGCGGCGCTCGCGCTTTCGGGTCCCGCCGGTGGGGTCGAGGGTGCGCGGCTCGTCGGCGCGCAGCTCGGGATGCACGATCTCCTTACGCTCGACATGGGTGGCACGAGTGCCGATGCCAGCATCGTGCTCGACGGCCGGCCCATGATGCAGGCCGCCGGGGCCGTGGGAGGCGTTCCGTTGGCGCTGCCCCACGTGCTGATCGAGACTGTGGGAGCGGGCGGCGGCAGCGTGGCCTGGGTCGATGAAGGTGGCGCACTGCGGGTGGGACCGCGCAGCGCGGGCGCGATGCCGGGGCCGGCGTGCTACGGCACCGGGGGGACCGAAGCGACCGTGACCGACGCGGCCGCGGCACTGGGGTGGCTCGACGCCGCGCATCCGTTGGCCGGCGGGCTGCGCCTCGATGTGGCGAAGGCAAGGGAGGCGGTGGGGCGCGTGGCCGAGGCGGCGGGACTCTCCCTCGAGCGGTGCGCGGACGGCGTCATCGAGGTCGCCAACGCCGCCATGGTGCGGGCGCTCCGGGGCGTGAGCGTCGAGCGGGGCGTCGACCCCCGCTCCATGACGCTGGTCGCGTTCGGTGGAGCCGGTCCCATGTTTGCCTGTCGCATGGCGGACAGCCTGGGGATGGAGCGCGCGCTCGTCCCGCCGCACGCGGGGGTGCTTTCGGCACTCGGTCTGGCCTCGGCACCCGACAAGCTCGAGTTCGCCTCGTCGCTGCATGCCCTTGCCCACGAGCTCGACGCAGAGCGCACACACACCGCCTTCACCGGACTCGAGGACCAGGCGCGAGACGCGCTCGCGGGAGCGGAGCTGCAGCGCTTCGCCGACTGCCGTTACCCGGGGCAGGGCTACGAGCTCACCGTGCCCGTGGGAGCGTCGGGCGACGACACGGCCGCCGCCTTCCACGACATGCACCTCGAGCGGTTCGGTCATGCGGATGCGGCGCGTCCGGTCGAGCTGGTCAACCTGCGCGTGGTCGCGAGCCGGCGAGGCAGCGACGTGCGGTTGGCTGAGCGCGCGGGCGCCGCGGCGCCGCGTGGCGATGGGCGGGCGTCGCTCGATGCCCTCGGGCCCGGAACGGTCGTCGACGGGCCGTTCATGCTCGACGTGATCGACTGCACCATCCGGATCGAGCCGGGTTGGCGCGGCACCGTCCACGCCACCGGCGCGGTCGTCCTGGAGCGCGCATGACGCTGGACGCCATCGGCCTGGAGGTCATGGCCCACGCGTTCTCCGGACTGGCAGAGGAGATGGGCGCGGTGTTGGTGGCCAGCGCGCTGTCCCCCAACGTGCGCGAGCGGCGGGATTCCTCGGCTGCCGTGTTCAGCGCCGACGGCGAGATGATCGCCCAGGCAGCGCACATCCCGGTGCACCTCGGGGCGATGCCCGAAGCGGTGTCGGCCGTGCGCGGACTGGATCCCGATCCCGGTGACACGTTCGTGTTGAACGATCCCTACACTGGTGGCACCCACCTCCCCGACATCACGATGGTCCACGCGGTGGAGGTGGACGGCGCGGTGGCTGCCTACACCGTAGTGCGGGCCCACCACTCCGACGTCGGTGGCTCGCGTCCGGGGAGCATGCCGCCCCATTCGACGGAGATCTTCCAGGAAGGTCTCGTCATCCCGCCGATCAAGTGGACCGCGCGGGGAGCGGTACAACGGGATGTGGAGCGGTTGCTGCTCGCCAACGTGCGCACGCCCGACATGCGCCGGGGCGACCTCGCGGCGCAGCTTGCGGCGTGCGAACGCGGCGCCGCGCGGTACCGCGAACTCATCGAGCGCCACGGGCGCGACTACGTAGAGGCCGCGGTGCGCGATCTGCTGGACTACGCCGAGCGGCGCACGCGGGCGGCCATCGGCGCGCGCGTCCGGCCGGGACGCTATAGCGCCGAGGATTGGCTCGAGGGCGACGGCGTCAGCGACGAAGACCTCGCGATCCGGGTCACGGTGGACGTTACCGACGCCGGACTGGAGGTGGACTTCGCCGGCACCGCGGAGGCTGCTGCCGGCAATGTGAACTGCCCGCTCTCGGTCACGCGCTCGGCCGTGCTGTTCGTGCTGCGGTGCCTGGTGGACGAGGACATCCCGACCAACGGCGGGATGCACCGCGCCGTGACGGTGCGGGCTCCGAAGGGGGCTCTGGTGAACGCACCGTGGCCCCGGGCGGTCGCTGCCGGGAACGTGGAGACGTCGCAGCGGATCACCGATACACTGTTTCTTGCCCTCGCCGAGGCGGCCGACCTCGCTGCCCAGGGGCAGGGCACGATGAACAACGTGGTGCTGGGTGGCGATGGGTGGACGTATTACGAGACGCTCGGTGGGGGACAGGGCGCCTCACCGGGAGCGTCCGGGCCGTCGGGCGTGCACGTCGGCATGTCCAACACGCGCAACACGCCGGTGGAGGTGTTCGAGCTGGAGCACCCCATGCGGATCGTGACGTACGCTCGCCGCTCCTCCAGTGGCGGCGCCGGGAAGCATCGCGGCGGAGAAGGAGTGATCCGCGCCTACCAGGCGCTCACCGAGGCGGAGGTGAGCGTGATCAGCGAGCGCCGTCGCCGCGCGCCGCAGGGGGCAGCGGGCGGGGAGCCGGGAGCACCAGGCCGCAACACGCTCAATGGAGAGCTGCTGGGAGGTCGGGTGGAGCTGACGATCAAGCCCGGGGATGTGCTGCAGATCGAGACGCCGGGGGGAGGAGGTTGGGGGGCGCCAGACGGGGCAGGGTAGGAGGGGAAGCGGGGCCTCACTCCTGCCGCTTATCGAACACCTTTGCCTCCACGAACAGCTTCAGCAGATCGGGATCGAGCATCCCCGCTTCGGTCTCGGTCTGAAGAATGTCGAGTGCCTTGGGGGAGGGGACCGCGCGCTTGTAGGGCCGGTCGGCGGCAGTGAGCGCGTCGAAGATGTCGGCGATCGTCATCATGCGGGTCTGAATCGGGATCTGATCGCCCGCGACCCGTCGCGGGTAGCCCGTGCCGTCCAGCTTCTCGTGGTGCCCGTAGGCGATGGCCGGGATGGATTGCAGCTCCTTGGTCCAGGGAATCTGGAGCAGGAAGCGGTAGGTGTGGGTCACGTGGCTCTCGATCTCCAACCGCTCGCTCTCATCCAGGCTTCCCTTGCGAATGCTCAGGAACCGCACCTCATCCCCGGTGAGATAGGGCTGCTTGCGGCCGTCGAGGTCTTCGAAGTACCGCTCCGCGTAGCGGATCAGATTCTCGAAACTCCCCTCGGGAAGCACCGTGGGCTCGTTCGAATCGAGGACCAGGTGCATGAACCGGTCGAGCTCCTCCAACTGCTCCCCGTGTTCTCCTTCGAGCGTGCGCAGGAACTCGTCGTATCCGTCCGTCCCTTGCTTCTCGAGATACTCGGCGCGCTGCCGGTGGTACTCCGCTTCGGTGGTGCGGCGGATGAACGCGAAGCGTTGCCGGATGAGCGCGAGGTCCGGGGGATAGAGCTTTTTGGCCTTGACCAGCACTTGTTCGCGCACGCCGACCTTGCCGAAGTCGTGTAGCAGGCCGGCGTAACGGATCTCCCGGATCTCCTCCCTCGAGAATCGCACGTGGCGATAGGGTCCGTGGGCGCTTCGGTCCACGGTCTCCGCCAAGCCCACCGTCATCGAGGCCACGCGCCCGGAGTGGCCGAACGTGGTGGGGTCACGCTGCTCGATCGCGGTGACCGATGCCAGCACGAACCCCTCGAACAGTCGCTCGATATCCTCGTACAGCTGGCTGTTCTCGATGGAGACGGCCGCCTGTCCCGCCATGGCCGACACCAGCTCCACCAGCCGGTGCGTGTAGGGGATGACCTCCGCGTCGAAGTCCTCGGGCTCGGCGAGCTCGGCGTCGCCGTGGCGCTTGCGGTTGATGAGCTGCAGCACCCCGATGACCTCGTCCTTGTGGTCCTTCATCGGGACGGTGAGGATCGACTTCGAGCGGTACCCGTATTTCTCGTCGAACGAGCGGTTGAACGTGTAGTCCACGTCGGGCGGCAGGAAATACACGTCGTCGATCACCAGCGGCTCGCCCGTGGTCGCCGCGTACCCCGCGATGCTGGTCGTGTCCAGCGCCATGGTGAACTCGACGAACGGGATGTCGGGCCGGGAGACGCTCTGGGACAGCGTGAAGCGCAACCGCTTCGTTCCGTCCTCCTGCTCCTCCACGATGTACAGGCTGCCGCCGTCGGACCCCGTGATGCGCAGCGCCTGCGACAGGATGAGATCGAGCAGCGCGTGGTAGTCGCGCTCCGTGGAGAGTGCCATCCCGATGCGCGTGAGCTCCTTGATTTCGCGCGTGCGGAACGCCGCCTCCTGCCGCGCGCGTATGGAGTCAGCGCGGGCCGCCGCCTCGCGGTAGGCGCCCCGCAGCGCTACCAGGAGCTGGCGTGGCTGCCACGGGTGCGGCACGAAGGCGGCGATCAGATCCTCGGGCAGCGCTTCGGGGACGTCCTGCTCGTTGGGCGCGCCGGTGGCCACCACCGCTCCCCCCTCGCCCACGAACCGTCGCAAGCGGTCGGTCGGGAAACGCTCCCGGCTCGCCGCGGCGAGCACGAACACGGTGGGCGACCCGGTGACGACCAGCTCGCCGTGCGCCTCGACCAACTGCGGTGTGATGCCCTCGGTCTCCAGGGCCGCCGCGACGGCGTCGAGCTCGAACGTGCCGGTGTGGAGCAGGGCGTACTTCATGGCGACGGCGTGGTGGTGTCGGCGACCGCCGAGTCGGGTAGTGGTGGGGGCGTGACACCCCACAGCATGCGCAGCGGCCGACGGCTGAGCTGCTCGGCGAAGTGCTCGAAGATCACGGCGGAGCGGGTGAGGCGGTCGATCGCGAAGTCGATGTCCTCACGGTTCTCACTCGCCATGTCGTGCGCCGTGATCGCGAGGCTGTCGAGCTCCACCAACAGTCGGTTAGTGGTTGCGAGCGCGATCATGATGCTGTCGCTTACGGGGCCGACCCGTGGTTCCACCTGCGCCAGGATGCTGTTGGTGCGCTCCAGGCCCTGCGACAGCTGGTCCAGCACCTGCTCCAGTTGGGGCCGGGTGTGGGCGAGCAGGGAACCGGTCTCGTCCACCGTCGCCGTCGTCCTCACCACGAGCTCGCGCGTCTCGGTGAGGGCCTCGAGGATGTCCCCCTTCATGCCGGTGGCGATCTCGAGCAGCGCCTCCATCATGTTGCTGCGTCGATCGGAGCCGAGGGTGTCGCCAGGCTGCAGGTAGGCGGCCCCCGGAGACGGTGGGGGCATCTCGAACTCGATGATGGCGGCGCCCACCAGCGTCGGCGGCGGCGCGATGATCGCCTGGGTGCCGACCGGGATGCGCAGGCGCGTCCCGTCGGGGAAGCGCTCGCGGATCGACAGCGTGGCGATGAAATCGAGTCGGTTGCTCGCGGAGTCGAGGTGCGGGTTGACCGCCGTGACACGCCCGATCTCGAGGCCTTGGAGCTCCACCCGCGTGTCCTGCGTGAGGCCCTCGGCCTCCGCGGCATGCATGTGCAGCTGGTAGCGCCCCTCCAGCAGGCCGCTCGTCAGCACGGCGGTGCCCACCACGATCCCGATGGTCACGAGGATGAAGAGCCCGACAAGGAAATCGGTGCGTCCCGTGGCTACCTCCCGCTCACGCGTCGCGCACGAGCGCGCCCTCGGTGAGGCGGTACCGCACCTCGACGCGCGACTCGAGCAACTGGGGGATGGACTGCCCCGTCATGAACACGGTGCGTCTCGAACCTGTCTCGGTCTCACCACCTCGCGCAAGCTCCAGCAGCTCGGCTGCGGCGCGGGTGGGCAGGCCGTCGAACGGGTCGGCCAGGATCACCAGGTGGGGGTCGAACGCCAGCGCCCGCGCGAGGGCCGTCCGCCGGCGCTGCTCCTCGGTGGCCTCGGCGGGCCGCAGGTCCGGCGCGGCACCGAGCTTGACCATCGTCAGCATGATCCGGATGCGACCGTCGATCTCGCGCTCGGTGAGGTCGCTGCCGTAGCGCAGCGGCAGGGCGACGTTGTCCTTGAGCGAGAGGTTGTGCAGCAGGCCGTCGCCGGCGGGCAGATACCCCACCTGCCGCCGGAAGGCGAGCGCGTCGCGGCGCGACAGCCCGGCCACGTCCTCACCGAAGAGCAGCACGCGGCCGGCCGGAGGAGGCTTGAGAGCCAGGGCGTACCCGGGCAGGACGTCCACCCCGCTCGCCTCGGGCCCGGTGACTACGACCGCCCGGTGCTGCGGCACCTCGAGCGTGATCCGGGAGCCGAGTCCCGGGAGGGCCACGTCCTCGAAGCAGAGGGGCGCCGTCATACCAGGAGGATCACGAAGAGGCCGGAGCAGAGGAAGATCGCGATGATGCTGGCCACGGCGGCCCGACTGGCCGCCACCGGGATCTCGGTGGGTGATCCTCGCACGCGGAGGCCGTAGAAGCTGGGGATCGTGCCCACGATGATCCCGAAGACGAACCCCTTGATCACGGTGACCCACACGTCGCCCGCCGACAGCGAGGCGAGCACGATGTCGAAGTAGCGCTCCGGCATCATCCCGTTCGCGGTGGCCGCCAGCAAGCCCGAGACGATCGCCACCACGTCGAACATGATGATCAGCCCCACGGTGGAGAGGATGGCGGCCCCGAAGCGCGGCAGCACGTGGTAGTGCAAGGGATCGATGCCCATGCCCTCCAGCGCATTGATCTCGCCCATCACCTTGTTGGTGGCCAGCTCTGCCGCGATGGCCGTGCCCGATCGGCCCGCCACGGCGAGGGCCGTGATCAGCGGTCCCAGTTCCCGCACGATGGCCACCACCATGAGCCGGCCGAGCAACTCCGTCGCGCCGAGCCGCCCCAGCTCCCGCACCGCCTGGGAGATCACCAGAAAGCTGAGGATCGACGAGAGGACGAGGATGACGGGGAGGGCCTGGAGGGCCGTAAACCACACCTGCCGAAGGAGCACCCGGAAGGCTACGCGGCGGCCAGCCCGAGGGAGCCACCGCGCCGCCTCCAGCGTGAAAAAGGAGAAGCGCGCCAGCGCCCCCAACAAGGCGATCGAGCGCGCTACTCCTTGACCGAGTGCTGCGACTGGCGCCGTCACGCGCCTATGTTACTAC
>JBDGXT010000341.1:0-3360 GCA_039584455.1 Gemmatimonadota bacterium | reverse complement strand
CCATCAGTGCGCCACGCCGTACATGCCGAGCACCTTCCAGCCGCGCTCGGTGATACGGTCCTTGGTCCACGGCGGGCTCCACACCACCTCGATCCGCACGTCGGTCACGCCGGGGACGGCGCTGACGGCGCTGTGGACGTCTGACGTGATCATGTCGATCGCCGGGCATCCAATGGAGGTGAGCGTGACGTCGATCTGCACCACGCCGTCGTGCACCCGCACGTCGTAGACCAAACCCAGATCCACAATGCTCAGGGGGTACTCGGGATCGCTGACGCCCTTCAGCGCCTCCCACACGTGGGCGGCGGTTACCACTGGCGGCCTCCGAAGATCCCGCCGTTCCCCTGAACCATCTCTACGTAGCGCCGGTTCATCGGCCCGCGGGCCTTCCAGCGCTCGAACACCTGGTCCCACGTGAGCGGCTCGTCGTGCAGCCAGCGCTTGTCCGCGGGATCGTACTGGCAGGGGAAGGGACAGTCGATGACGAATTCGTGCTTGGCCTCGTCTCGGTGAGCCGGCACGTCGATGCCGATGCCCTCGCACAGCGGCACGGTGGCTTCCATCCACGTCTGGCGCAGCTGATCGTTGGTCTTGCCTTTGAGCCGGTAGCTGAGCTGGCCGCTGTGGCGCTTGAGGTCGTCGGGTAGCCCGAACCACTCCAGCGTCATCACGAACATCCAGTCCACGGCCCGTTGGAGCGCCTGCTTGGTCTCTCCACCGGCCTTGGCTAGCCGCTTCATCCACGACTCGCCGTGCCGCAGGTGGAGTACTTCCTCACGGTCCACCTTCACCAGCGCACGCTTCAGCGGGCCGTAGCTGGTGTGTTGGTGCACGTCGCCCAACAGCGTGATGCCCGCGCGATCGAAGAAGCCGTTGGCGACCACCATCTCGGCCCAGTTCTCCAGCGGTTGATCGAACCCGTACGGGTGCTTGAACTCGTGCGGCTGCCGCCCGTACACGAGGTGCTGTTTGTCGACCCCGAGGTCCTCCATGATGCGGTACGCGATGTTCGCGTGTCCCAGCTCGTCATGCACGATCGCCGTCACCGCGATGCGGCTGTTGATCGTGGGGGCGTCACGGGTCGCCAGGTAGTAGGCCGGCGCGCGTGTCGCCCTGCACCGTGAGCTGGGTGAGCAGCGCCTTCTTGTAGCCCGGGGTCATGTCCTCTTCGGACTCGACCATGAAGCCGTTGGCGATCCGGTCGATCAGTTGCTGTTCCACGGGGTCCGGGTGGGCCGTCTTGGTCACAGCGTTCTCTCGTTCACGTTGAGGTGACTCGGGGCGACGGGTCAGCTGTCGGAACCGGCCCCGGCACACGCACCACTCGAGGCGAGCAGGCCGTGCAGGTAGAGTTCGGTGAGCTGCTCCGCCAGGGCGTCGGGAGCGACGTTGCCGTCGGGCTTGTACCAGGTGTAGATCCAGTTCATCATCCCGAACAGCGCCAGGCCAGCCACGCGCGGGTCCATCCGCTCCCCAAGCCCCGGCACCGCCTCCCCCAACAGCTCGACCAGCAGGTTCACGTAATGACGCTTGAGCTGGTTGATGGGGCGCCGGCGCTCCGGCGTGAGGCTGTCGGCCTCGTGTGACAGGACCTTCATCTCAGGCATGTGCTCCGTGAAGAAGGTCGTGTGGTGCCGGATGAGGCGACGCAGGCTGTCCGCGGGGTCCGATCCGGCGGCAACCGCCTGCTGGGCGCCGTCCAGCACCCGCTGGAAGCAGCGCTCCTGGACCATCGCGAGCAGCTCATCTTTGCCCTGGACGTAGTAGTACATGCCGGCCAGGCTCATCCCCGTCGCGCGCGACAGGTCGCGCATCGTCGTGGAGTGGTAGCCCTTGGCCGCGAACACGTCTGCCGCGGTGGAGAGGAGGCGCTCGAGGCGCTCGTCGTAGGTATTCTGTGCCATTCGAACGCTCGTTCGAAAGAAGAAAACCTACCAGAACCCTCATCATTGTCAACCGTCCGGTTCTCCGTTCGGCTCGCGCGTCCGGATGCCCCCGGCCGGTTAACTTTGGCCACCGTGATCCGTCGAACTGGGTGTGAGCGTGCCTGAGGCGCTCGAGCGTCCCACGGACGCCGAGCTGATCGCCGGGTGGAGGTCCGGTGACGAGGCGGCGGCGGCTGAGCTCGTGCGACGGCACACTCGCGCCGTGGCGGGGTTCCTGGCGGGAGCCGGCGCCCGGGAGGATCTGGACGACCTGGTGCAGGAAACCTTCTTCCGGGCGTTTCGCAGGATCGAGAGCTACCGCGGGACGGCAGCGTTCCGCACCTGGCTCATGGCGATCGCCTCGAACGCGCTCAAGGACTTGCGGCGCCGCGGCCGGGGACGAACCGTACTGCCGCTGGACGATCGGGAGCCGGCCGATGAGCGGAACGATCCCCACGCCCTGGCGGTGGAGCGGGACCTGGTGGGACGGCTGGAGCGGGCGGTGCAGGAGCTGCCGCCGATGCAGCGGGATGTGTTCCTGATGCGGGCCCAGCAAGGTGCCGAATACGGGGAGATCGCCGAGGCGCTGGAGACCTCGGTCGGGGCGGCCCGGGTCCATTACCACCAGGCGGTGAAACGACTCAAGGCCATTCTGGAGTAGCAATGGACGAGCAACGGTTGGAGCAGCTCGCAGGAGAAATCGGTCGGGAGCGGGCCGCGGGAGTCGATCCCGAGGCCACCGCCCAGGCCGTGTTGCGCCGGCTCCGCACGGAGCCGGCCGCCCAGCCGTGGTGGCGCAGGGCCGGCCAGTGGCCCCGCCGGCGCGTGGTGCAGGTGGCGGCGGCCGCAGTCATCCTGCTGGTGGCGGCCTTTGGCGTGCGCGAGCTGGTCGGCCCGGGAGGCAGCGGCACGTATGCGGGGCCGGCGGAGCTCCAGGAGCTGGCCAGCACGGAGTTGACCGAGGTGCTGGACTCGTTGGAGTTCGAGGCCCCGGTCTACGAATTGGTCGAAGTGAGCCTGTACGACCTCAGCGAGAGCGAGCTGAGCGCTCTGCTGGAGGAACTGGAGGGATGATGCGCAGAATCTGGCTGGTTATGACGATGCTCGGTCTCCTGACGGCCCCCGCGCTGGCCCAGGGGCCCGGGAGGCAATCCGACGAGCTGCGGCGGGAGATCATGCAGCGTTTCACCACGAACTACCGTCAGGCGGCGGGCCTCACCGACGAGCAGTTCCAGCAGTTCCGCGAGGTGACCGAGCAGGCCTTCGGGGAGCGGGCGCAGCTACAGCAGCGTGAGCGCGACCTGTGGCAGGCGCTGGAGGGCCAGATGCGCCCCGGGATCGCCGCGGACGCCGACAGCCTCACTGCGCTCATGGCGGCGCTGTTTGACGTCCAGGCGCAGCACGTGGAGCGCTCGCGGGCTGCTCAGGGAGCGTA
>JBDGXT010000340.1:0-2550 GCA_039584455.1 Gemmatimonadota bacterium | reverse complement strand
CAGCAGCACGATGGTCCCCCAGTCGCGCGTGATGCGCGTGACGACCGGCGCGGCCTGCTCCCCCCCGATGGCGCTGGACAGCACGTGCGCCCAGCGACTGCTGTGCGCGCCGGTGCGGGTCATGACACCCTGATCTACGAGGTCCTGTGCCATCGTCTGGTCGCGCGAGATCTGCGTCAGCTCGCCATCGCGGTACATGTAGGCACGGCTGTCACCCACCTGTAGCAGGTAGGCGTGCGGCCAGAGGCCGAGCCACAGCGTGAGCGTGGTCCCGTACCGCTTCCGATCGGGATCTCACCTCCCCCGCCCCTGCCCACGCCGTCGGCCACCATGGCCAGCGACGCCAGGCGTTCGGGCTCCACCGCCAACGTCGCCTCCGCGGGAAGACTGGTGTGGTCCACGTCCATGCGCTTGGAGAGGGAGCCGATCAGGAAGTGATCCTGGTTCTCCTTCCTGACCTTGCCGACGTGCGTGAGCCCGTAGACGTCGATGTCCTCGTCGCGGGGCTTGGGAGTCTGGGACGCGGCCATCCGGTCGATGCTCTCGGACACGCTAGTTCCCAACTCTCTCGACCAGCTCATCGAGCCAGTTCTCAACTACGACCAGGCTGCCCGCCTCTCCCACGGACCGGAATCGGACCATGACGAACTGCTCACCGTCGGGTGTGACGTCGTACTGGGGGTGAAACGCGTAGCTGTAGTAATCCGAGGCCGAGAACAGGACGCGCTGCTGTCCCACCATGAAGGAGGGGTTCGTCTGCACTTCAGACGACATCATTTCGTCCGCCGTATTCTTGTAGAACAGCTCGCGGCCGCTGGGGGCCCACACCGGCTCCGATGCACCGGCGGTCGAGACCTGCCAGCGTCCGTCGTCCACGTTCGGGAACGGGCGCACATACAGCTCCCACTGTCCCGACTCGTCGCTCACGTAGGCGAGCCACTTCCCGTCGGGCGAGAGCGCGGGCGAGTGCTCGTTGATGTTGGGATCGGCGATTATGGGAAGTGCGGTTGTGTCTCCGCTCGTGCGACGTGCGTAGACGTCGAGCGCGTCATTCCGTCCGGTGCGATACACCAGCCACTCCCCGTCGGCGGAGAACTCCCCTTGATTGACGGGCTCCGGCAGCACGAGCACCGGCTCCGCCTGCCCCACGCCGTCGGCGCGCCGACGATACAGGTCACGTGTCTCGCCTCGCTCGGACACGAACAGCACCGAGCGGCCGTCGCGGCTCCACCACGGACGGTGGTCTGACCCTTCGGGGAAGGTGAGCCGCGACAGCGGCCCGGTATCCAACTGCTTGACCCAGAGATCCCTGCCCGCATCTCCGACAATCGACACGGCGAGCCGCGAGCCGTCGGGTGAAAGTGCCGGCGTGTAGAACTCACCCAGCCAGCCGGGATCCACGGCCGTGTGGCGCCCGTCGCGGTCCACCCACACCATCTCGTTGGGATCCTCGGCGACGCCGCCCGTCACGTACATCAGTGTGCCGGTCTGCGACAGCGTGAGGTCGAGTGACCCAACCAGCCGCAGAGCGATCCCGTCGGTGAGCGCCACCGCAGGGCCCGTGAGCTCGAGTCGATCCTCATCGAAGGGCGCTGCCATGAGTGATCCGTCGGAGGTCACGTACACCAGGTGACCGGTGGGCGCATATCGCGCGGCAACGCCGCGCACGAGTATCTGGTGCGTACCGGTCGCGAGATCGAGGACGGCAATGTCCGCCTGGTCCAGGTTAGTCAACGCATCGTGAGAAACCGTGAATAGCACACCCTTCCCACCCGGCAGTGCGGCGGGCCAGTGATGGCTCGTCTCATTCTGCGTGTGCGTGGTGTCTATCACACTTACCCGCTCCACTACCCCGCCCGTGGCCGGCACACGTACGAGGGGCTGCCCGCCGGGCGCATCGGTGTAGATGTACCCGTCGGGCCCCCAGGTGGCCCCGGCGAGTGCCACCCCGGAATCCGTAACCGTCACCGGGGGACCGCCTCCCAGTGACGCAATCCTGATCGTGGTGGGGCCGGTGGTCTTAAATCCGACGCTGTTCCCGTCCGGTGAGAAGAAGGGAGAGAAGGCGCCATCCGTCCCCGGCAATGGCTGGGCATTGAGTTGATCTCGCTCCCGGATCCAGAGCTGCACCGGCCCCGACTCGCTGGGCCCTACGTACACGAGTCGCGAGCCATCGGGCGAGAGCGCGATGCGCGTCCCGAACCGCGGGATCAGCCCTTCCTCTTCGGCGAGCGCCATGCTGTAGCGGAGCACGGCTCGGGGATCATCAGGCCGCGGGCGCAGCCACCCAACAAGCGCCGCAATGACGACCACTGCAGTCACGGCAGGCCACACGTAACGGCGCGAAGGCTTGTCGAAGGCCTTGGGCCCTGCCGCGGCCACCGACGGCACGGTGAAGGACGTGTTGGCCAGCGCCTCGGAGAACTCCGCGGCACTGCCGAACCGGTCGGCCGGCAGCTTGTTCAGTGCCTGTGCGACTGCTGCGGCGATGTTGGGCGGCACCGTGTCCCGGTGCACGGTGACCGGTGGCGCCTTCTCCGTGATCACCTT
>JBDGXT010000339.1:0-3043 GCA_039584455.1 Gemmatimonadota bacterium | reverse complement strand
GACGCGCTGGAGCTCGTCTTCACGCGGCCGGAGATCGGGACGTTCATCCTGCTCTCCGGCGACTCCGATTTCTCCAGCCTGGTACTGAAGCTCAAGGAGTACGGCAAGTACATCATCGGCGTGGGGATTCGGGAGTCGTCCAGCGATCTCCTCATTCAGAACTGCGACGAGTACTACAGCTACACCGAGGTCACGGGGCTGTCCAAGGAGGGCGAGGTCGAGCACCTGCGCCGCGATCCGTGGGAGCTGGTGGTCGAGGCCGTGTCGCGGATGAAGCGAGAGCGCGACGTGATGCGCTCGGATCGGCTCAAGCAGGTGATGCAGGTCATCGATCCGAACTTCAACGAGAAGGAGGCCGGCTTCAACCGGTTCAGCCGGTTCGTGACCGCGGCGGCGGGACGCGGCCTGCTCACGCTCGAGAAGCTGGACAACGGGCAGTACGCGGTGGACCTGGGATCCAACGCCAACGTGCCGCCCGAGCAGGAGGCCGACCTGCGGAGCGCCGAGCAGCCTCCTAGGGAGTCGAGAGGCCGACGCAAGCGGCCCCCCCGGCGCCGCGACGGCGAGACGAGGCAGCGGGGCCGCGACGGCGAGGCGAGACCACAGACCCGCGAGGGCGACGCGAGACCACTGAGCCGCGAGGGCGAGGCGAGACCACGGAGCCGCGAGGGCGAGGCGAAGCGAAGGGGCGTCACCCTCGGTGAGGCGTTCAATCTGTTGCGGCAGGCACTCACGGCGCTGGGCGCCGTGGGCCAGAAGGCCACCGAGGCGATCGAGCTGCTCGGCGACGAGTCGGATCCGGTGTTCGACCGGTCCCGCTTCCAGCGGCTCATGCGCCAGGCGCATGACGCAGACGTCATCGAGTTGGTCAAGGGCGACGGGGACATCTACCTACTCAAGCTCAATCCGCTCTCGACGCCGGAGTCCGACTTCATGGAGCCGGAAGTGGCGCCGGAGGCGGAGCCCGTTACGGCCGACGACGAGGGAGGCGAGGAGAGCGCCGCCTCGCGCCCACGCCGCTCGCGCTCGACCTCCAAGAAGTCGGCGAAGTCGGCCAAGACGACCAAGGCCGCCAAGACGACCAAGGCCGCCAAGACGACGAAGCGGAAGACCACCAAGTCCAAGGCCAGCAAGCCGGCCAAGGGCCACGGCCCCTCCAAGACCGAGACCGAGGCGGAGGCGCCGGCGGCACCCTCCCAGGCGGCACGGGAGGAGGCAGGCAGGCAGGAGAGGCAGCGGCACCCCCGATACCGGCGCGGTTCGCGTGGAGGGGAGCGTGTCCGCAAGCCCGCTGAGCGTGAGGCGGAACAGAAGCCGGTGATGGAGGAAACGGCCCAAACACCGGCGGGGCGGCCCACGTCCTCCGGAACCCGGTCGTTGCGGCACCGGGGCGGCACCCGGCGTGGGAGGGGTGCGCCGCGGCGCGAGCAGGAAGGGGCTGAGCCACCGCGCGCCCAGGAGCCCACGGGCGGCGGGCGTGCGGGGCGTATTGAGCCGGCATCGCCGGCTCCCGAAGTCGACCCAGCCCCGGCTCCCAGGGTCGAACCCACACCGGCCCCCAAAGTCGAGCGCGTCCCTGCTCCCAAGGTCGAGCCGGCACCTGCTCCCAAGACCGAACCAGCACCGGCTCCCAAGGCCGCGCCGGAACCGGCTCCCAAGGCTGCGCCGCGGGAGGAGGAGTCCAGCGAGGGGGGTGGGCTGCTGCGCCGCATGACGGCGGCGCTCTCCAAGGTCGTGAAGGGTCCCGACTCTGAGTGAGCGGCTCACCCCTTCCGGTTGAGTTCTACGCGCGCGACACGAAGAGTGTCGCGCGCGCCGTTTTGGGGTGCGTGCTCGAGACCCGTATGGACGGGCAGCGCACGGCGGGGCGGATCGTGGAAGTCGAGGCCTACCTGGGGCCCGACGACCCTGCCGCCCACGGCTACCGCAACCGGCGTACTCGGGGTAATGCCGCTTTGTATGGCCCACCGGGCACGTCATACGTGTATCGCAGCTACGGAGTGCACTGGTGCTTCAATGCCGTGACGGAGCGGGAGGACCTTCCCTCCGCCGTGCTGGTCCGGGCGCTGGAGCCGCTGGAGGGCCTGGAGGCGATGGCGCGCCGCCGCGGGATGGACCACCCACGCCTGCTCTGTGCCGGCCCGGGACGGCTGTGCCAGGCCCTGGGGATCACCGGGGAGCACGACGGTCAGAGCCTGGCGACCGGTCCGATCCAGGTGCTGCGACCCAAGGTCGGCACGCCGACCGCGGTCGCCGCGGGACCGCGTATTGGCATCACCAAGGCGACCGACTGGCCGCTCCGGTTCGTCGAGCGGGGGTCCCCCTGGTTGTCGCGCAGGGGGCCGAGCAGCTGAACGGGGCGCAGGGCCAACGAAGAGAGGGCCCGGACGACGCTGTCCGGGCCCTCGGCGTATCGTGACCGGAGGGGGAGAGCTACGGCTGGGTCGTCACCTCGGTGTGCGACGAGGTGAGTGCGAAGCGGATCCCCGCCATGAACGCGTGCATGGAGCTCGTGATCAGGAAGCTGTCCGACGCCGGCATGAAGTGATAATCCCCGAACACCGCGAGGCGTCCCAGCTTCAGCTGGATGCCACCCGCCAACGCGAGGAACGCCGCGCTGCGTGCCTGCTCGATCGCCGTAAGGGCGGCTGACACCTCCGCATCGGTTTCGGTCCCGGTGCTCACGGTATCGGCGTTCGTGACGTTCTGGATCTCGAACCCCAACCCCAGATAGAGCTGGAAGGCGCCCGACCATGGCACTGCGTACACCAACGCCTGCCACCGCTGGCTGCGGGTGAACGCCACCTGGCTGAAGCCCGTGGGGCTCAGGTTGTTGACCACCGCCGAGGTGGTGTTGTCGTCGTAGACCATCTGATCGAATGCCAGGTACAGGCCGCCCTGCCGCTTGGTGATGAACCACGAGCCGCCGATGCCGTAGGCATTGTCCCAGTTCGTGCTGGTCGGGGTCTTGTACAGCATGATGTCGCCCTGGGCACCCCAGTACCACCTGTCCTGCCACCCCTGGTCCTGGCCGAGCGCAGGC
>JBDGXT010000338.1:0-3001 GCA_039584455.1 Gemmatimonadota bacterium | reverse complement strand
CCGAGGGGACCATGGCCAAGAAACGCAAGAAGAAGAAGAAGGTCGTGCGCCGCAAGAAGCGCGCAACCAAGAAGCGGAAACCCGTGCGCAGGAAGAAGAAGCGCGCGACCAAGAAGAAGAAGCGCGCAACGAAGAGGAAGAAGAAGCGCGCGACCAAGAAGAAGCGCAAGCCCGTCCGTCGGAAGAAGAAGAAACGCGCAACCAAGAAGAAGAAGCGCGCGACCAAGCGGAAGAAGGCCAAACGCGTCGTGAAGCGGCGCAAGAAGAAGAAGGCCGCGAAGAAGAAGCGGAGAAAGAAGCGGAAGCCGAACAAGGCCTTCATGGCTCCGGTGCAGCCTGACGCCAAGCTGGCGAAGGTCGTCGGCAGCAAGCCGCTGCCCCGCACCCAGCTCACCAAGAAGCTCTGGAAGTACATCAAGAGAAAGAAGCTCCAGGACAAGAAGAACCGGCGGATGATCAATGCCGACGCGAACCTGAAGCCGGTCTTCAACGGCAAGTCCCAGGTGAGCATGTTCGAGATGACCAAGCTGGTCAACAAGCACGTGGGATAGCACAGAGCCTCACCACCTCACGTGCAGTGGAATGGATGAAGTTGGTACCGCAGTGATGTTGCACCGCAGTACGACCGAAGTACCAGCCCCGCATTGGGGGGTCGGCGCGCTCGCCGACCCCCAGTGAGGCCCCAGAGAGCGCTGCCCCGTTTCGGAGCACCCCGCCCCGTTTCGTAGCACCCCCAATTCGACGTGAGCAGCATCACGCCCCGGTAACTCGCAACGGCGTTATGACTTCCGTGGAGGAAGGGAGCGATGCCGGTGTGGCACCGGGCTTGCACTTCCTGTCGGCAGCGGCGGCACGACGGCCCGCCGAAGGACCACACGCATCTGTTCCGACAGGAGGAACACATGAAGCGCATCTCTCTCACCCTCGTGGCCGCCCTGCTCGTCGCGGCCTGTAGTGACAGCACGGGACCGAACAGCCAGCCGGGCGTGTCGCTGTCGTTTTCGGCACCCACCGTCGGCGCGGCCCCGTCGAGCCCGGGCGTGTTCATGAGCGTCGCGGCGATCGATCTCACGGACGGCCAAGGCAACACCCTGACGCTCGACAAAGTCGAGATCGTGTTGCGGGAGATCGAGCTCCAGCGCCAGAGCGCGTCGGGCTGCGACGCCCTGCCCGATAATGACGACTGCGAGAAGTTCGAGACCGGGCCGGTGTTGCTCGACCTACCCCTCGACGGAAGCGTCTCCACGATAGTGACGATCGCGCCCGACCCCGACGTGTATGACGAGGTCGAGTTCGAGATCCACAAGATCAGCAGCAGCGACGAAGAGGATGCGGCATTCCGTACGGCCCATCCCGACTTCGCCGGCAAGAGCATCCGGGTGCAGGGGTCGTTCAACGGCCAGCCGGTCACGTACGAGACCGACCTGGACGTGGAGCAGGAGTTCAATCTGAACCCGCCGCTCACGGTGAGTGGTGAGACGGTCGGCGGCACCAACGTGACGGTCATGCTGGACGTCGACGCTTGGTTCCGGGATCTGTCGGGCGACCTGGTCAACCCGCAGGACGGCAACAAGGGTGGCCAGCACGAGAGCCTGGTGAAGGAGAACATCAAGCAGTCCATCGAGGCCTTCGAGGACCATGACAGCGATGGCGAACCGGACATCTCGTAGCCGCACGCGGCCGCGCGGCCCGGCCTCCGTGCCGGGCCCGCCGGCCCGCGCGGGAGCCCGGCACGCACGGTCGCCGGGCTCTGTAGTGCTACATTAGCGGATCACCGATCCCCAGATGGAGAGGCATGCAATGAAGAAGGTGTTGTACCTGTGGATGCTCGGCGCCGCGGCCCTCGCCGGGTGCAGCGACCCGACCGAAGTGGCTCTCCGGGGCGGCGTGGCCGTGTCGTTCGCCACCCAGAGTCCGACCGGCGGCACGCCGGCACCCCCGTTCAGCCGCGCGGCGGTCATGGACGATACCCTCGTGGTCGGGACCGACTCGCTGATTCTCACCAGCGTTCAGGTCGTCCTGCGCGAGATCGAGCTCAAGCGAGCGGAGACCGCCGACTGCGACGTGGAACCAGAGCCCGAAGGCTGCGAGGAGGTCGAAGTCGGGCCGGTGGAAGTCCCCGCGGGCAGCTACTCGCGCATCGACTTCGAGGTGCACAAGGTGAGCGGCGGTGACCCCACAGACGCGGCTTTCCTGCAGGCGCATCCGACCTTCGACGGCCTCAGCATCCGGGCCCAGGGTACGTTCAACGGACAGGCGTTCACGTTCGAGACCGACCTGGACGTGGAGCAGGAGCTGAGCCTCGCGGTGCCGATGGCAGTGGATGAAACGACCGCCACCAACGTGACCGTGCGCGTGGACGTCTCCACCTGGTTCCGTTCCGCCGGCGGAGCGCTCATCGACCCGGCCACGGCCAACCCGGGCGGGCAGAACGAGAGCGAAGTGAAGGACAACATCAAGGACTCCTTCAAGGCCTTCGAGGACGAGGACCGCGATGGAGACGAGCTCGACGAGGGCTGATCGCCAGTGAGCGTGCGGCCGGCCCTCGCCCTCGTCGAGCTGTCCGACTCGTTCTGCAGCGCCTGGAGCGAGTTGGCGGAGGAGCTGCGGCTCGACTTGGTGCCGCTCACGCCGGGCGACGCTCCGGCCCCCGCGACGGTGGCCGTGCTGGTGGCGGCCGGCGGCGAGGAGGACCGGGCGCTCGACGCGCTCCCGACCATCCCCCACACGAACGGACCTCCGGTGTACGTCGTCGGCGCCAACCCGTCTCACCGTTTCGCGATCGAGGCCGTGCGCCGCGGGGCGACCGACTACTTCGCACTCCCGGGGGATCTCGACCTGCTGCGGCGGTCGATCACGGCGCGAGCCGAGGCCGCCCGGGAGCGCGAGCGACCCTCGGGCCCCATCACGCCCCCCTCCGACCCCTTCGAGAGCCTGCGTGGCCAGAGCGCGACGCTGCAGGCCACACTCGAGGACGCCAGGCGTGTGCTGCCCCACGACA
>JBDGXT010000337.1:0-3050 GCA_039584455.1 Gemmatimonadota bacterium | reverse complement strand
CTATCGTCGTGCGGCTGGATCGGCTCCTTCTCGAGCGCAGAATGACCCTCACCGAGCTCGCCGAGCGCGTGGGGATCACCATCGTGAACCTGTCGATCCTCAAGACCAACAAGGCGCGCGCGGTTCGCTTCTCCACCCTCGAAGCACTGTGTCGGGAGCTTGCCTGTCAGCCGGGGGACCTGCTGGAGTGCGTGGAGGAGGACTAGGGCACCCGCTCTGCAAGATCGTACTCCTTGATCTTGCGGTAGAGCGTCCGCTCGCCAATCCCCAGCCGTTCGGCCGCCCGGCGCCGGTTGCCGCGGGTCTCCGCCAGCGCTGCCTCGATGGCGGCGCGTTCCACGTCGGCCATGCGCATGCCCGGACGGTACACCACGCGTAGGTGGTCGTCGCGGGTCGCCGGTACCTCCTCGTCGAGCTCGACGATCTCACCCACGGGGTACTCGTCGAACGGCACTCTGCGACCCACATCCACCACTTCCACCCGGTGCGGCTCCTCGTCCATGCGGCGCTTGAGGTCCTCGATCTGCAGTTTGAGATCCATGAGGCTGCGAAAGATGAATTCCAGCTCCTGGCCCGGCACGCTGCGCACCGACTCGGCCACCCGCATGGGCAGAAGTCGCGTGCCACCCTCCCGCACCTCGCTCGGAATGTCGCTGGGTCCGATCTCCCGCCCCGGCGCCAACACCACCATGGACTCGATCAGATTGCGCAGCTCCCGCACGTTCCCGGGCCAATCGGCATCCACCAGGAGCTGCATGGCCTCCGGAGCGTGTCGCTCTTCCGTTCGCGCAGCGGCGGCAGGTAGATGTAGAGCACGTTGAGCCGGTAGAACAGATCCTCGCGGAAGTCGCCGAGGCTCACGGCCTCCCGCAGCGAGCGGTTCGTGGCGGTAATGACCCGCACGTCCACCCGGATCGGCTGCGTGCCCCCCACCCGGAAGAACGTCCGATTCTCGAGCACGCGGAGCAGCTTCACCTGCAGCGACGACGGCATGTCGCCGATCTCGTCCAAGAACAACGTCCCCTTGTCGGCTAGCTCGAACCGGCCCAGCCGTCGCTCCACCGCGCCCGTGAACGCCCCCTTCTCGTGCCCGAACAGCTCCGACTCCAGCAGCGTCTCCGGCAGAGCCGCGCAGTTCACGGCTACGAAGGGCTGGCCGCGGCGCGGCGAGAGGTGATGGATGGCGTGGGCCACGAGCTCCTTCCCGGTGCCCGACTCTCCCTCGATGAGCACCGTACTCGAGGCCGGCGCGATCTGCTCGATCTTGACCAGCACCTCCTGGATCGCCGGACTCTCGCCCAGGATACCAGTGTGCTCCTGCAGCCGCCGCCGGGCGATGACCCGCCCAGCTGCCGCGACCACGTCGCGCGGGTCCACGGGTTTCACCATCCAGGCGGTGAGCCCGCGTTGCTGGGCCAGCTGTCGCGGATCCGGGTCGGTCTGCTCGATGAGCCCCAGGGTGGAGACGGCGCGGTCCCGTGCCAGCCCGACCAGCATCGCGGCACGTTGCTCGTGCAGGGCCCCCGTGAGAATGACGATGTCGGGATCGGCGCCGCGGAAGACTGTTCGGGCGTCGTCCTGCGATGAGACCAGCGTGGTCTCGAGCCCCGCCGCCTCGAACGCGGCATTCGACTGCACCGCGGCCTCAAGGTCGTCCATCGTCAACAGCACCCGATCGGTCATCCGTGATCCGTCCGCTCGCCTCGCAGCAGCTGTCCGATGTGTTCCATGAGGGGGTCGAGCACCGAGATGCCGTCCTTCACGCCTCCGGGGCTCCCCGGCAGGTTGACGATGAGCGCGGCCGCTCGCGTGCCCGCCACCGCACGCGACAGCACGCTGCGCGGGAAGCTCGCATGCCCCCGGGCGCGGACCGCCTCCACGATGCCGGGTGCTTCCCGGTCGAGCACCGCGCGCGTTGCTTCGGGCGTCACGTCCCGCGGCCCAAGGCCGGTACCTCCCGTGGTCAGGATGAGGTCCGCGACGCCGTCGTCGGCCCAGCGGGACAGGAACCCGGCGATGCGGTCGGATTCGTCAGCCACGATCTCGCGGGCCGTCACCTCGAACCCCCGCTCGCCGGCCCACGCCACCAAGGCGTCGCCCGACACGTCCTCGCGCGCCCCGGCGGCGCCGAGGTCGGACACCGTGAGCACGGCCACACGAATAGGGGAGGGCACGGACCGGTCTCCTACTTCCGTTTGATGCTTCCTTCCGTGTAGAACGGCAGCTTCACCACCCCGGCGCCGACGCGCTTGCCGCGAACGTCCATCTCGATCTTGGTTCCCGGGTCGATCGAGTGCGTGGGCAGATACGTCGTGCCGATCCCCTGCTTGAGCACGGGGCTGAACCCGCCGCTTCGCACGATGTCGACCTTGCGGTCCTTGAGGTACACCTCGAAGCCGTGGCGCGGAATGGTCCGTTCGGCAGTCACGAACCCTACGAGCTTGCGCGTGACTCCCTTGGCCTTGATCGCGTCGAGCGCGTGCTTCCCGACGAACGGCGCGCCCTTGTTCAACTTCACGATCCACCCGAGCCTGGCCTCGTACGGGTTGGTGGTGTCGTCGATGTCGCTGCCGTAGAGGGGATAGCCCACCTCCAGACGCAGCAGGTCGCGCGCGCCAAGCCCACAGGGCTCTCCCCGCCCCTGGCCCACCAGCGCGTGCCACATGCTCTCAGCATGCTTGGACCGGAAGAACAGCTCGAAACCGTCCTCACCGGTGTACCCAGTGCGGGCGATGAAGCACTCGACGCCGGCCACCTCCCCGACGGCGAAGTGATAGTAGGCGATGTCAGTGAGGTTCGTTTGCGTGAGCCCCTGCAATAGCGCTTCACTCTTCGGCCCCTGCACGGCGAGCAGCGCCACCTCGTCGGAGATGTTCTTCACCCGGCAGTTCACACTCTCCTTCTTGGCGACGACGTGCTCCCAGTCCTTCTCGAGATTCGCGGCGTTGACGACCATCATCACCTTGTCGTCGAACCGATACACGATGCAGTCGTCGATGAACGTGCCCTCGTCGTTGAGCAGCGCGGAGTACTGGGCCTGGCCGTCTTCC
>JBDGXT010000063.1:0-22568 GCA_039584455.1 Gemmatimonadota bacterium | reverse complement strand
CGTGCTCGGAAAGGAACCCCCCGCCCACGGTCGCTTCCCAGTCGATCCCGGTATCCTCGGCGATCTTGCTCCAGCTGCCGCCGATATCGACGCCGGTCGTGTCGAGCGGTGCATCGGAGCCACCCGGGGCCCGCAGCCCGAGCGTCGTGTCGCCCCCGCACTCGTCGGTGCCGTCGAGAACCAGTACGGGACCGGGGGAATGGCTCACGCCGTTGATCGCCGTCAGGGCCGCCACCGTGTGGATGCTCGACCCCTGCCAATGGGCGACCTGAGCCACGGTGCGGCTCGCCTGGGGCTCGGTGCCCTGGGTGGGCTGGATGAGGTGACCGGGAATCGACCGGCCGACGGACCACGTGGGCCTCCACGTCGGCATAGCCGCCCGGGAAGTTGATGCGGACGAGATGGCCCTCGGCCGGCCGCTCGGTGACCGTGCCGAGATAGGCCTGCAGCCCGCTCTGGGCGATGGCCAGGGCCTGGGTCAGGTCGCCGCTGGTGGTGGCGCTCCACAGGTCAGCGCGCACGCGGACCATCGACGCCGTGAGCATCACCGTGATGATTGCTACGACGAAGAGCGTCAGCGGTATGGCAAATCCGTCTTTCCGACGGATTCGCGCGTTCGCGCGCGCCTGGGTCATGAGGCGCACCGTGGTTGGGCCGCGTAGGGCTGCGCAGCTGGGCCACGCGATTACTGCAGTGGCGCAACGGACGCCTTGATCCTACACCTGCAAGGGCGCTCCGCTAGGGGTGTGGCCGCAACTGATTGTCGTTGAACAGGTTACGGTGTCAGACGCCAGGGCTTCCGGGGCCCCGGGCGCCGCCGGCCCCCGCGGGCCCGGTAGGGTGCTCCACGCGCCGGCGGCTAGGCCTGATCCAGCCGCAACACCGACTGCAGCAGCACGTTGGCCCCGTTCTCCACATCGTCCGGTGGCGTGAACTCCTTGGGGGAGTGGCTGATGCCGTCCACGGAGGGGACGAAGATCATCCCCATGGGGCAGATCCTGGCCAGCGTCTGCGCGTCGTGGCCGGCGCCACTCGGCATGTGCTTGTAGGACAGCTCCAGCGCCCCCGCCGCGTCGGTGATCAACTCCCGCACACGGGGGTCCGACAGCGCCGGATCGACGTTGGCGTGCTGGCGCTCCCAGGTCGCGGGCGTGTCGTGCTTCTGCGCCAGCACCTCGAGCTCGGCGTCGATCTGCTCCCACAGCGACTCGATGGTCACCGTCTGCAGGTCGCGCAGCTCCACGGTGAGCCGTACGCGTCCCGGCACCACGTTGGGCGCGCCCGGCTCCACCAGGAGCCGGCCGACCGTCCCCACCTGGGCGCCCGGCATCGCCTTCACGATCCGGTCCACGGCCAGCACCAGCTCCGCGGCCGTGAGCATGGCATTGCGGCGCCGGTTCATCGGGGTGGTGCCGGCGTGGTTGGCAAAGCCCTCGATGGTGACATCGTAGTGGTGGATGCCGACGATGCCCTCGACCACGCCGATCTGCACGCCCTCCTCGTGGAGGATGTTCCCCTGCTCGACGTGGAGCTCGAGGTAGGCCGCGACGCTGCCCGGTTCGTGCCGAGCCGCGGCGAGGTGCTCCGGGTCGCCGCCGATGCGCGCGATCTTCTCCGCCAGGGGTACGCCGTCACGCCCAGGGCTGCGGAGCTCTTCGTCGGGGATCAATCCGACGTATCCGCGGCTGCCGGTCAGGCCGCTCTCCTCGTCGCACCAGATTACGACCTCCAGCGGGCGCCGGTTGCGGTAGCCGGCCTCGGCCAGGGTGTGCGCCACCTCGATGGCCGACATCGAGCCCACGTCGCCGTCGTAGTTGCCGCCGTTCGGCACCGAGTCGATGTGCGAGCCGAACAGGATCGGCTTGGCTCCCGGCACGGTGCCCGCACGCATCCCCACGATGTTGCCCACGGCGTCGATGCGAACCTCGAGATCCGCCTCGCCCATCAGGCCGGCGGCGAACTCGCGACCCGCAATGTCGGCGTCGCTGTAGGCCACGCGGCTCACGCCGCCCTCCGGGGTGCGCCCGTAGCGGGACAGGTCGGCGAGATGCCGGTTCACGCGCGTGCCGTTGACGCGGATCGCTCTCCAGTCGTTCGCCTGCCGGCGACCGGGCAATGCCGATAGCGGTGTCATGGCCAACGCTCCCATCGCGGTGGTGTGGACGAAGTCGCGGCGATTCATGGTGCGCATGAGTCCCCCTAGCTCTCGGCGACCGGCGCCTTGTGCACGCCGGTATCCGGCACGGCCGGCAGGAAGTCGCTGAACGCCTCGCCGTAGATGTCCCACACGGTCACGAACAGGGCCGCCACGATGGGACCGATCACGATGCCGACCGCGCCGAACAGGAGCAGGCCTCCGAGAGTGCTCACCAGCACCAGCAGGTCCGGCATCTTGGTGTCTCGCCCAACGAGAATGGGACGCAACACGTTGTCCACGGTGCCCACCACGGCGACGCACCAGGCGGCGAGGACGATCGCGGCGACCAGATGGCCGGTGGCGGCCAGGTAGATGCAGCCCGGGACCCAGACGAGCGCCGTGCCCACCCCGGGGATGATCGACAGCACCGCCATGACCGTGCCCCAGAACGCCCAGGCGGGGATGCCCGCCACGAAGAAGGCCAGGCCACCCAACGTGCCCTGCACGATGGCGATCACCAACGTGCCCTTGATGGTCGCCCGCGCCACCGAAGTGAACCGCGCCACCATGCGGTTCTCCTCCGTGGGACCGAGCGGCATGTAGTAGAGGATCTTCTTCAGCAGCAGCTTGCCGTCCTTCACGAAGAAGAACATGGCGTAGAGCACGATGAAGAGGTCGAAGAAGAACGCCGCCGTCCCCCGCGTGGCCGCCGTGATGCTGCCGAGCAGGAAGGTCCCCACGTTGCCGGCGAACTGGCCCACCTTGGCGACGATCTGATCCTGGTAGGGCTGAATCTTGTCCCAGAAGGGAAGCCTGGTCAGCAGGAGGTCGAGCTCGTCGGGCTGCTGGATCTGTCGCTCCACCCAGGGGGCCACCGACTGGCTCACCTGCAGCGCCTGCGTGGCCACGATGCCCAGAAAGCCCGAAAGGGGCACGATGATCACCAGCAGCACGATCACGATCGTGGCCAGCGCCGCCGCTGCTTCCCGGCCCTTGAAGAGCGTCACGAGCCGCCGGTAGAGAGGATGGGACAGCCCGGCGAAGATCGCTGCGAGCAGCAGGTCCATCGCGAATCGGCGAATCATCATGTAGAACAGGAGGCTGATGGCGACGACGAGCAGCAGCAGGAAGGTCCTGCCGAACCGCTCCTGGACGGTGGGCTTGTCCATGATGTGCTCCGAGAGAGATCGTGGTTGCGGAGTTGGGTTCACCAACGATGCACCGGATGGCGGTGTGCGGGAAGGCTGCGACTCGCGGTTCGCGTTGCGGTGACCTTCCTGACAGATTGACCGCATGCCGAAGCTCAGCGCGTTTGCGGGCGTGGCCCGCGTGCCCTTCCTCCTGTTGCCGGTCACTCTGGTGGCGTCGGGTGCGGCTGCCGCGGCGTACGACGGGCACTTCAGCTGGTGGCGCAGCGTGGTGGCCCTCGTCGGCCTCGTGGCACTGCACGTGGCGGTGAACGTGCTCAACGAGTGGAGCGACGTGCGCACCGGCATCGACCTCCGCACCCAGCGCACGCCCTTCTCGGGAGGGAGCGGGACGCTCCCCGCCGGCGCCATCTCGTCGGGCGCAACGCTGGCCTTCGGGCTGGCGGCGGCCGCCGCGGGGCTCGCCATCGGGATCTGGTTCCTGACTCAGGTGGGGTGGGTGCTCCTGCCCGTGATGATCGCCGGCGCCGTGTGCGTGCTGGCGTACACCGACGTCCTCGCGCGCATCGGGGTAGGAGAGATCGCCGCCGGCCTGGGGTTGGGCGGCCTTCCGGTGCTTGGGACCGCGCTGGTGCAGGATGGCGTGTTGGGAACGGCGGCGGTGGCGGCCGCGGTGCCGGCCACGTTGATGACGTTCAATCTGCTTCTGCTGAACGAGTTTCCCGACGAGGAGGCCGACCGCGCGGGTGGGCGGCGCAACCTGGTGACCCTGCTGGGTCGGCGGGGCGCCGCCAATACCTATGCGGCGGCGGCGCTGCTCACGCCGACGGCCATCGTCGCGGCCGTGGTTGCGGGTGTCCTGCCCGAGTACACGCTGGCGGCGGTGCTGCCCTCGGCGCTCCTCAAGGAACCGCTGCGCTGGGCGCTCAGCGATCCTGGGGGCCCGGTGCCGATTCCGGCGTTGGGCGCCAACGTGGGGTGGAACCTGGCGACCAATCTGTTTCTTGCAGCCTCCCTGGCGCTGGCGGTGCTGCTGTAGCCCACCTGCGAACGCAGACGAAGACCCTCCCGTAGTGCCCCGCAACGCCCGGGCCTCCCCAGGTGTCGTAAGGAGAGGGAAGCCGGTGTGAGTGGCCGCCGCTCTGGCGGTCCTCCACGCATGAAACCGAGCGTCCTCTCTTACGTAGATCACTGAGGGAAACACCATTCCGAGGTCTACCGTGATCACAAGACAGTTCGGCACCGCCGGGGCGCTGCTGGCGCTGACGGCCTTTGCGCCGCAGGGTCTTGCGGCCCAGTCCGGTCACTCGAACGTGCGCTCGGCGCCAATCAGCGACGTCCGCTACGACGTCACCATCAACGCCGAGCTGGGAGCGCGCAGCCGCATCGGCTCGAGCATGTCCTTCCGCACCAGCGGAGCCGACCCGGTCGTCCTGTCGCTCCCGGCGTGGACACCGGGCTCGTACGCGCTGGACAACTTCGCGCGTTCCGTCACCGGGTTCTCGGCGCGCGCCGGCGAGGAGGCGCTACGCTGGGACAAGGTGGACTATGACACGTGGCGAGTGTTCCCCACCGGCACGCAGATCGTGACCGTGAGCTTCGACTACCGCTCCGACGCGCTCGACACGGGCATGGCGGGCGCGTTCGAGGACTTCGCGTACTTCAACGGCACCAACCTGTTCCTGTACCCCGAAGGGCAGAGCCTCACGTTCACCTCGCAGGTGGCGATTCACACCGAACCGGATTGGCAGATCGCCACGGGGTTCACGTGGGCCGGTGCGGCATCGCATGGCCACCTATCCGCAGGGACTCTATGTGGGCGAGCCGCGTGAGACCCTGTGGCGGGAGATCCGGCAGATGATGCCGCCGATGGACGCCGCCTTTGGCGAAACGCCGTTCGAGACCTACACCACGCTGCTGCTGTTCGATGATGAGTTCCCGGGCGCCTCCGCGCTCGAGCATCGCAACTCCCACCTCGGGATCTACTTCACGCAGGCGGTCGGCCTGCCCTTCCTCACCGAGGTCTGGGCCCACGAGACCGTCCACGCCTGGAATGTGAAACGCCTCAGGCCGGCCGAAATGGTGCCGTACGACTACGGACGGGCGCAGCCGACCACCCTGCTGTGGGTGAGCGAGGGTGTCACCGACTACTATGCGGACCTGGCGCTGGTGCGGGGTGGGGTCGTCCCGGCGAGTCGCTTCTACCAGAGCACCGGTAACAAGATCAGTTCGGTTACTAACACGCTCCCCGTGGCGCTCGAGGACGCCTCGCTCTCCACGTGGATCGCCCCGGTCGACGGCACGGGGCGTGTCTACTACGACAAGGGCTCGCTGGCCGGCCTCATGCTGGACATCCTGATCCGCGACGCCAGCGACAACCGCGCTTCCCTCGACGACGTGATGCGCGACCTGTACGTCAGCACGTATAAGGCCGGCGGGGGCTTCACCCAGGAGCAGTGGTGGCAGGCGGTGCGCCGGGCGGCCGGCGGGCGGTCGTTCGACGATGTCTACCGGCGCTACATAGACGGACGCGAGCCGTATCCCTGGGACGAACTGCTGCCGCTGATCGGCCTCGGCTTGTCCGTCGATACCGTTCCGCGCCCGCTGATCGGAGTGTTCACCGGCCAGGACAGCGCGGGAATCTACGTGCAGGGGCTCACACAGGGTGGGGCGGCCGAGGCTGCCGGCGTGCAGGCGGGTGACTACCTCCTCCAGGTCGGAGAGGTCGACGTCGCACAGAGCGAGGACTTCGGGGCGGAATTCCGCGCGCGGTATCGGGGTGAGTCGGTTGGGACGCCCTATCGGATCATCGTGCGCCGCGGGTCCGAGACGGTCACGATCGAGTCCGAGCTGCGCTTCGTGCAGGACATCAACTTCGAGATACACGAGGCGGGGGACGCCTCGGCGCGGGCGGTCTCGCTGCGCGAGGGCATCCTCACGGGGAAGACGGGGATGTAACCCGACCGCGGTACTCGGATTATCGGGTTCCGCGCTGCCAACCGACTGGCTGACGGGCGGCGGGATCTCTATTGTAGGAAAGGCCAGACGCCAGCGGAGGGATAGATGAGCTATCCCAAGAAGCACCGCGGCAGGAGGAAGGTCGGGAGCAAGCGGCGCAAGATGCGGCGCAAGCGCCGCCGCAAGCACTAGCCTGCTGCGGGCCCACCAGCGCGACGAGCACACTCGCCCGACGAGTGAGTGAGGCAGTGGATGTGCGCCCGGCGCGATCGAACGCGCGGGGCGTCTTCTGTTGAAGGGGAGGCGAAGCCACTAACCTGCGAGGCCGCCGATGGCGGCCTCGTGTCGTTGTGGTCGTGCCCGTCGCGACCCCGGCGCTCCTTCAAGAGGACAGAGTCACTCCCGATTTGCCGTCTCTCGCCTGACCACAACGAGAGCGGCCGATTGTCCTCCGGCGAGGACGATTGAGGATCCCGCGGCAGAAGACTGTGCACCTAATCGTTCACTCTACAACGCGTTACGCGCCGGGGACCGGAGTGGTACTGAACTTGCCTTTCCCTCTCCCAAGAGTTGATGTCGCGCGACGGGGCGCAATGCGGATCGGCCAAGGGGGGACAATGCGGGAGGTGGCAGGAGTGTTTGGTGCGGCGGTGCTGCTCGTCACGCTGGCAGGGTGCAGCGACTGGACGGGGCCGCACGTGGATGTGGTGGGGAACGGGAGGCTCGTGACGCAGGCGCGTCCCGTCGCCGGATTCGACGGCATCACACTCAGCGGCGCCGGCCGGTTGATTATCGAGCAAACCGGACGAGAAGCTCTCACCATCACCGCCGAGGACAACATCTTGCCGTTCCTGACGTCTGACGTACGGAGCGGCTGTCTGATCCTCGGCACCGCCCCAAACGTGAGCCTCTCACCCACGCGCGAGATCGTGTACCGGCTCGAGGTACGTGACCTGTACGAGATCGTGGTCTCGGGCGCGGGGGACATCGAGGCCGTGGGGATCGACACCCCCGAGCTGCACGTCGTCATCAGCGGCGCGGCAAACATTTTCGTGCAGGGGGTGGCCGACTGGCAGGACCTGGTCATCTCGGGGGCCGGACACTACGTGGCCCACGACCTGTTCAGCCTGATCGCGACCGTGACCGTCTCGGGCAGTGGCTCCGCGGTGGTGCGGGTGAGCGACCGGCTGGAGGCCACGGTGAGCGGCAGTGGGTTGGTGGAGTACATCGGCAGCCCCTGGGTAGATGCCGAGGTATCGGGCACCGGGGCGGTGCGGCGGATCGGGTGAGCGCAGCGGGAGGCGTGGAGGCCAGGATCATGAGACCACAGAGAGCGGATCGGGCGAACAGACAGGCCGCGCGGCGCGGTCGGAAGCGGCGGCCCAAGCTGCCGGAAGCGGCCGCTGTGTCCCAGGGCGCGAACAAGCTCAAGCCCACGGTCTACATCACGGCCGTGCCCGCCCTCATGCCCGCGAGCGCCCGGGCATCCTAGGTCCCAGACCGGTTCCGATTCCTGCACGGCTTGTGTAGATTCGGCTGCGCGGGAATCGTTGTTTCTGCCCAACCTGGACGGTGAGTGAGGAACGGTCTCTTCGAGAGACCCGTGGCAAGCGGATGGCGCTACCCCTCCCCATCATCGAAGACTCCGCCCTGTCGCAGCGGGAGATTCACTCGCTGCAACGAGACATCCGCGATCTCGCCGCGGAGCGCGGTGCGGTGATCCTGTCCCACAACTATCAGCGTCCGGAGGTCCAGGACGTCGCCGACTTCGTGGGCGACTCGCTCGGGCTTTCCCGCCAGGCCGCGGCCGCCGACGGAAGCGTGATCGTGTTCTGCGGCGTCCACTTCATGGCGGAGACCGCGGCCATCCTGTCACCTCAGAAGAAGGTGCTCCTGCCCGACCTCAGGGCAGGGTGCTCGCTGGCCGACACCATCACCGCCGAGGACGTGCGGCGCTGGAAGGCGGAGTTCCCGGACTATCTGGCCGTGGGCTACGTCAACACGAGCGCCGAGGTGAAGGCGGAGCTCGACTACTGCTGTACCAGCGGGAACGCCGTCGAGGTGATCGACGCGCTGCCCCAGGACCGCGGGATTCTCTTCCTTCCCGACTTCTTCCTCGGGGCGCACATCAAGCGGCTGCGTCCGGAGCGCAACATCGAGGTGTGGATGGGGGAGTGCCACGTGCACGCGGAGATCAACCCCCGCACGCTCAACCGAGCGCGCAATCTCTATCCCGACGCGGATGTGCTGGTCCATCCGGAGTGCGGGTGTGCCGGGCAGGTGATCTATGGCATGGGGCACGGGGACGTGAATCCCGAGGGAGTGTACATCACTTCGACCGAGGGGATGATCCGCCGGGTGCGGGAGAACGGCGCCGCGCGCTACATCGTGGCCACCGAGGTGGGCATTCTGCATCGCATGCAGCAGGTCGCCCCCGACAAGGAATTCCTGCCGGCCGATCCGGAGGCGAACTGCGCCTTCATGAAGACGATCACGCTGCCCGCAGTATGGAACTCACTGCGGAACGACGAGCACGTCGTGACGGTGCCCCCCGAGATCGCTGCACGGGCGCGCACGGCGCTCGACCGGATGGTGGCAATTGGCTGATCCCGGCGATCCGGACGCCGCTGACCTCCCCGACCTCGAGACCGACGCACAAGAGCTCGCTCGGCGCCTCCTCGCCGAGGACGGCTCCGACCTCACCACCGACCTGACCGTGCCTCCGGGTGCGTTTGGCACGGCGGCAATCCGCGCCCGCACGGCGACCGTCGCCGCGGGTCTGGCGTACGCCGAGGCGGTTGCGCACGAGGCCGGATGCGATGGAGTGGAGTGGAAGATCGAGGAAGGTGACGCCGTTCCTGTCGCCGCCGCGCTGGCTGCCATGCGTGGTGACCTGGCGGCAATGCTCCGGGCCGAGCGGCCCTTGCTTAACCTGCTTCAACGCGCCTGCGGCATCGCCGCGGCGACCAGGCGCTTCGTCGATGCGGTCGCCGGCACGCGGTGCCGCGTGCTCCACACCCGCAAGACGGCGCCGGGGCTGCGCAGCTTCGACATCCGTGCCGTGCTCGCGGGCGGGGGCGCCCTGCATCGGGTCGGACTCGAGCGCGTGGTCATGGTGAAGGACAACCACTGGGTGACGCTGGGTCGGGCCGGCCACTCCCTCGAGCAGGTGTGCCGCGAGGCCCGCGAGCGTGGCGCCCAGGCCGTACAAATCGAGGTGGAGTCGGCGGCGCAGGTCGAGGCCGCGTGTCGAGCGGGTGCCGATCGCCTGTTGATCGACAACCAGCCCCCCGAGACGTTTGCCGAGCTGGTAAGGCTGGCGCGCCAGCTGGCCCACGAGATCGAGATCGAGGCGACGGGAGGCATCACCGTGGAGGCGGCGCGGGCGTACGCCGACCGCGGTGCGGACTACGTCTCGATCGGGGCGCTCACCCACAGCGTTTCGGCTGCCGATTTCACCCTGGAGATCGAGTAGCGAATCGGCCCTGCCTGCGGGTTACTTTTCATCGGTTGCATTCCTTTCCGAGGTCGACATGGCGCTGATGCTGGATGGGACCGGGCTGACGATCGAGCGGGTCGTCGAGGCGGCGCGGGGCGGGGCGCAGGTCGAGCTGACGCCCGAAGCCGAACGGCGCATCCGGGACTGCCGCGCGATGCTGGAGCGCAAGCTCGCGGCGGGCGAAGTCATGTACGGCATCAACACGGGAATCGGGGAGTTCTCCGAGACCGCCTTGAGCGAAGACGAGGTCAAGGACTTCCAGCGGTACCTGATCTACAATCACGCGGCCGGCATTGGGGACCCAGCGCCCGAGGAGTACGTCCGGGCCGCCATCCTGTCGCGCGTCAACGTGCACGCCAAGGGACGCTCCGGCCTGCGCCTGGAGGTGACGCGGTTGCTGGTGGAGATGCTGAACCGGGGCGTGACGCCGTACGTGTGCCAGAAGGGCTCGGTCGGGGCGTGCGGCGACCTGGCTCCCATGTCGCAGATCGCGCTCGTGGTGATGGGCGAAGGGCAGGCGTGGTTCGACGGTGAGCTGCTGCCCGGGGCGGAGGCGCTGAAACGTGCGGGGCTCGAGCCGGAGGTGCTCCAGGCGCGCGACGGCCTCGGCATCATCAACGGCTCCAACGTGCTGAACGGGATGAATGCACTCCACCTGTACGACGCCAATCGCTGGCTCAAGCAGGCGGAGATCGCGGCGGCCATGACGCTCGAGGCCCTCAACGCCAACATGAAGCCTTACGACGTGCGGCTGCACGAGGCACGCGGGTTCGCCGGCGCGGTGCGCAGCGCCAGGGCCATCATGCGGTGCATCGAGGGGAGCGACATGCTCGTGTCGGACCGCAAGCGGGTGCAGGATGCCTACTCGATGCGCAGTACGCCGCAGGTGATCGGTGCCGCCCACGACGCCACCGCGTACGCGCGGAGTCAGGTCGAAATCGAACTGAACGGGGTGGGGGACAACCCCGTCTTCTTCGCCGACGAGGATCTGGTGTTGACGGGCGCCAACTTCCAGGGCACGCCGGTGTCGCTCCCGATGGAGCTGGTGGGCACTGCCGTCACCATGGTCTCGGTGCTCTCCGAGCGGCGCCTCAACCGGCTGCTCAACCCGGCCCTCTCGGTGGGACTGCCGCCCTTCCTCACCGAGCACCCGGGGCTCTACAGCGGCCTCATGCTGAGCCAGTACACCGCCGGAACGCTGATCGTGGAACAACGCATGCTCTCGGCGCCGGCCGCCAACCAGTCCATCCCTGCCGCGGCGGACCAGGAAGACTTCGTGAGCATGGGGATGAACACGGCGATCAAGAACGGGCAGATCCTGCAGAACGCCTACGGCGTGCTGGGGATCGAGTTCATCGGGGCGGCGCAGGCGCTGGATCTGCGGGGCCATACGACCGGGAAGGGGGTCGCCGCGGCGCGCGAGGTGGTGCGCCGCCACGTGGAGCACCTGGGTGAGGACCGACCCCTGTCGCCCGACCACACCCGCATGGCCGAGGTGGTGGAGTCGTGCGAGATCCTGGAGGCGGTGGAGGCGGCGGTGGGATCCCTGGAGTGATCCGCACTCTCAGAGGAGGGGCGGCAGTGCGAGGCCGGTAGGGAACAGGAGCACATACGATGACGCTGGCTGCCAGGCTGGAAGACGTGAAGAAGATCTACCGTACTGGGGACGTCGAGGTCCACGCCGTGCGCGGCGTAAGCCTCGACATCGAAAGCGGTGCGTTTCTCTCCATTGCCGGGCCGTCGGGCTCGGGCAAGACGACACTATTGAACCTGTTGGGTGCCCTGGACACCCCGAGCGCGGGGACCGTACAGATCGGCGAGCACACCACCGAAGGCCTGTCACCCAGAACGCTCGCCGACTTCCGCAACACGCACCTCGGGTTCGTGTTCCAGACCTTCAACCTCATACCGGTCCTCACGGCGCGGGAGAACGTGGAGTTTCCTCTTCAACTCCAGGGCGTGGCGGACCGGGGCGAGCGCCGCAGGAGGGTAGATGAGCTGCTGAGCGAGGTCGGACTCGACGGCCTGGCCGAGCGCCGACCCACCGAGCTGAGCGGCGGCCAGCAACAGCGTGTGGCCATCGCCCGGGCGCTGGTGAAGAACCCCACTGTGGTTCTGGCCGACGAACCGACCGCGAACATCGACAGCGAGACCGCGCTCGAGATCATGCGGCTGATG
Source organism: Gemmatimonadota bacterium (assembly GCA_039584455.1). Taxonomy (GTDB): domain Bacteria; phylum Gemmatimonadota; class Gemmatimonadetes; order Gemmatimonadales; family GWC2-71-9; genus WVYX01. The sequence continues at coordinate 10,648 of JBDGXT010000063.1, read as the reverse complement.
CAGCAGATGAACGAGAGCCGCGGCACGACGTTCGTGTTCTCCACGCACGACCCGCTGGTGATGCGGCACGCCACGCGCCTGGTGCGGTTGCAGGACGGCAGGGTGGCATCTGACGAGCTGCAGACCGGGGTGCGCCATGATACGTGAGACGCTGCCCGGTCGCATCGGGTGGGGCGCCACGTTGCACCTGGCGTGGCGCAACCTGCGGCGCAACCGCCGCCGCACCTGGATCACGGCGGTCACCGTGTCGCTCGCCGTCCTATTGCTCCAGCTGGCGATAGCCGTGACGATTGGTGTCGAGCGACAGTCGTACGACAACCTCATCAACTACCAGACGGCCCACGCGAAGCTCTACGCCGTTGGCTACTTCGAGAACCGGGAAGAGCTTCCGCTCGACTACACGCTGACCGACCTGGAAGAGTTGCAGGCTGCAGTGCGGCAGGTGTCGGGGGTGGCGGCCACGACCCCGCGGCTCGTGTTCCAGGCGAGTCTGTCCGACGGCATCGATCAGGTAGCGTGCTTCGGGACCGGGATTCAGCTCGGCGGCAGCGACACCGACGTGTTCCGCATCCCGCAGGCCATCGTGGCCGGGGAGTTCCTGCGGCCGGGCGGGGAAGGGATGCTGCTCGGCTCCAGCCTGGCGGAGTTGTTCGACGTCGAGGTCGGTGATTGGCTCACCGTGCTCACCAAGACGCGGGACGGCGCGTACGAGGCACTCGATCTGCCCATCGTCGGCGTGGTCGGGACGGGCAACCCGGTGATCGACCGCAACACATTCCTCGTTTCCCTCGAGACGGCGCGTTACATGCTCGATCTGCGTGACGAAGCGACGGAGGTCGCCGTGCGGTTCTCGCTGGGGGCACGTGAGATGGCCACGCTGCGCGCGCTGGTGGAGCGGGTCGAACAGCTCGGCTACGAGGTGAAAGGTTGGCGCGAGGCCGAAGCCGACTTCCTCGCCTTCGCCGCGATGAAGCGCCTGGGAAGCGTGGTGATGCTCAGCATCTTCGTGCTGTTGGCGCTGGTCGGCGTGACCAATACGGTGCTCATGGCGGCGTTCGAACGCACGCGGGAGGTCGGCATGCTCATGGCCATGGGCCTGCGCGGCGGGGGCGTGCGCAAGCTGTTTCTCACCGAAGGGGCGCTTGCGGGCCTGTTGGGCGGCGCGATCGGCTCGCTGTTCGCGCTGGTGCTCATCGCCTACCTCGCGTCGGAGGGGATCAACATCGCCGCCCTGTACGGGGACATGGACATCGGCTATCCGGTGAAGGACCGGATGTATGCAGCGCTCGAGGTCGGAGTGCTGCTGGTGGTGTGGCTGGCGACGGGCGTAGCGGCGGCGGCAGCGTCGCTCTATCCGGCTGCGCGAGCCAGTCGCAAGCCGCCCGTCGAGGCCTTGCGTCATGCCTAGGCGGCGCATCCCGCTGCTGCGCCTGGCGTGGCGCAACACGCGGCGCCAGGGGCGGCGCTGACCTACGGTCCCGCCCACGTCGTGGGGATCCTGGGTGACTTCCTCGACACCTGGCGGCGCTGACCTACGGTCCCGCCCACGTCGTGGGGATCCTGGGTGACTTCCTCGACACCTACGCGCGCACCGAATCCGGACACGTGCAGATCCGCCGCGATGGGTACACGGCACGGGAGCGATTCATGCCCGTGTATCTCAACCTGCCGCGGGCGGAGGAGCTGGTGGCCGCGGTGCGCGCGCACGCCGGAGTGGAGCAGGTCCTACCCAGGATCAAAGCCCCGGTACTGGTGGATGGCGCGGGATCGAACCGTGGGGGCCTGCTGCTGGGTCTGGATCTCGAGCGGGAGGAGGGGTACCTGGATCCTGCGGCAATGGTCAGCGCAGGGCGTCTGCCCCGGCCCGGGTCGGCCGAGATCATGGTGGGGCGGCGCTTCGCCGAGAAGCTGGGGCTGAGCGTAGGCGACACGGTCGTGCTGTTGGGACAGACGGCGTACCGCTCATTGGGCGGACTGAGCGTGGTCGTGACGGGGCTCGCCGTCTCCGGAATGGCGGCGTTCGACAACACGCTTCTGATCACACCGCTGGATCAGGCGCAGGAGCTGGTCGACCTTCTGGGCGGCAGCACGGAGATTCTCGTGTTCATGGAAGACCCCGAGGCGGCGCCTGCGCTCGCCCAGGTGCTGGAGCAGGAGCTGGCCCCACTGGTCCCTGGCGGAGTGGAGGCCCGCTCGTGGAAGGACCAGGGGATGTTGGCGAGCATGATGCAGGTAGCCGAGGCCGCGTTCGGTGTCATTCTCTTCATCATGCTGCTCATGGCGGCTCTCATCATCGTCAACACGATGCTGATGAGCGTGATGGAGCGCACCCAGGAGTTCGGCATGCAGGCGGCGCTGGGCATGCGGCGCGGCGACATCGTGGTGCTCGTGCTGGCGGAGGGGCTCGTGATCGGCCTCATGGGTGCGATCGCGGGCGGGACGTTGGGCACGGGGTTCGCCCTGTGGCTGGAGCGCACGGGTATCGACATAGGTGCAGCCGCCGAGGCCATCGATTTCCCGTTCCAGGGCGTCATGTATCCCGACTGGCAGCTCCGGTTCGTGATTGCGGCGACGCTGTTGGGGACCGTCACGGCGGTGCTCGCGGCACTCTACCCGGCGTGGCGCGCCGCGCGCCTGACACCGGCGGAGGCACTGCGAACATGAGGTGCCGCTCCGTGGTGCTGGGCGTGGCGCTCGTCGCCCTCAGCGCCGGGCCGGTCGGCGCACAGATCACCGCTGAGCAGATCCTCGAGCGGGTGGATGAGAACATGACGATCCGCACGGTGTACAGCCGCGCGATCATGAGCATCACCTATCGCGAGGGGGACGTGCGCGACCTGGAGTTCGAGTCGTGGGCCGAGGGGGAGGAGCGCTCGTTCCTGGAGTTCACGTCGCCCGCACGCGATGCCGGCAGTCGCTTCCTGCGGGTGGACGACAAGATGTGGATCTACCTGCCCCGCGCCGCGCGCAGTGTGCGCATCCAGGGCCGCATGCTCGATCAGGGGCTGATGGGCAGTGACTTCTCGTACGGCGACGCCAGCGAGAACCCCAGCATGGAGAACGACTACGATGCCGTGATCGAGCGGGAGGAGTCGTTCGACGGGCGTCCCACGTACGTCCTGTTTCTCACCGGCAAGCGGAGGGGGTTGGCGTACCCGCAGCGCCGCATCTGGGTGGACGCGGAGCGGTGGGTGCCGCTCAAGGAGGAGCGCTTCGCGCGCAGCGGCAAGCTCCTCAAGACGGCGGTGCTGAGCGACGTGCGGCAGATCGAGGGACGCTGGTACCCCTTCCAGATGGATCTGGACAACGCGCTACAGTCCGATACCCGCACCAGCCTGCGGTTTCTCGAGCTCCAGTTCGACTTCGACATCCCCGAACAAGTGTTCTCCCTGCGGAGCCTGGAACGGGGGTCCTGAGGCAGCGAGCCCCGCGTCCGTATCCTACCTGGACACCTTCGACAACCCGGAGTCTCCCTGGTGTCCGAGCAGCTCGAGCGCATCAAGTCCGCCCTGGCAGGCCACTACGAGATCGAGCGCGAGCTCGGCAGTGGCGGCATGGCCACCGTGTACCTGGCGCACGACGTGCGGCACGACCGCGACGTCGCGCTCAAGGTCCTGCGGCCCGAGCTGGCCGCGACGCTGGGGAGCGAGCGGTTCCTGCGCGAGATCAGGATCGCGGCGAAGCTGACCCACCCCCACATCCTACCGGTGTACGACTCGGGCGAGGCCGGCGGCTTCCTCTACTTCGTCATGCCGTTCATCGAGGGAGAGTCGCTGCGGCAGAAGCTGGCCCGCGAGGGTGAGCTGCCAGTCGGCGAGGCCGTCCGCCTGGCGCGCGATGTGGCGGATGCGCTGGCCAAGGCGCACAAGCTGGGGATCGTGCACCGCGACATCAAACCGGACAACGTGCTGCTCTCCGAGGGCCATGCCATGGTGGCCGACTTCGGTGTGGCCAAGGCCGTGAGCGCGGCCGCCGCGAGTCACGAGGTCACGAGTGCCGGCATGGCGGTGGGAACGCCGGCGTACATGGCGCCCGAGCAGGCGGCGGCCGATCCCAACGTGGATCACCGGGCCGACATCTACGCCGTGGGGGCGCTGACCTACGAGATGCTCACGGGTCGTCCGCCGTTCGAGGGCACCACGTCGCAGATGGTGCTGGCCGCGCACGTCACCGAGACCCCGGCCCCCGTTACGCACTTCCGCCAGGCCGTGCCCGAGCCCGTGGCGGCCGTCGTGATGCAGTGCCTCGAGAAGAAGGCCGCGGACCGGTGGCAGAGCGCAGAAGAGCTACGCGCGCAGCTCGATGCCGCGGCCACGCCGAGTGGCCCGATCACGCCCACGGCCACTGGCGCAACCCCGACGATCAGCGCCGAGGTAATGCTACGCCGTAGCCATCCCGTGCGGGTCATGGGGCTGTTCGCGGTCGGCACGGTCATGCTGCTGGCGCTCGTCTACCTCCTCATGGTGCGGATGGGGCTGCCGGATTGGGTCCTTCCCGTCACCGTGGTGCTGCTCCTGGTCGCACTTCCCGTGGTCATGCTCACCGGCCGGGCGGAGCGCCGCCGCGCCGCGTGGCGCATCGGGCGCGGTACGGCCACACCTGCGGCAAGTGGGGTCGAGGAGTTCCTCACCTGGCGCAACACGCTCGCCGGGGGCGGTGTGGCACTCGTCGCGCTCGCCGGCGCCGTGGGCGTGTACATGGCGATGCGGCTGCTGGGGATCGGCCCGGTGGGCACCCTGGTCGCGGCCGGCGTGATGGAGAAGCAGGAGCGCATCGTGCTCGCGGAGTTCGAGAACCGCACCACCGACTCGACACTTGGGGCGACCGTCACCGAGCTGTTCCGCATCGACCTCACGCAGTCGCCCACGGTCACGGTGATGGACCGCGGCCAGGTGGAGCAGGTGCTCGAGCGCATGCAGCGGGATCCCGATGCGTTCCTCACAGGGGACCTGGCTGTGGAGGTCGCCGAGCGCGAGGGACTCAAGGGGGTCGTCACCGGAGACGTGCTTCAGGTCGGGAACGGCTACGTGGTGTCCAGCCGGCTCACCGCAGCGAGCACCGGCGAGGTGCTCTGGGCGGGTCGTGAGTCGGCGTCTGAGACGGGCGAGATCATCGACGCGGTGGACGACCTGTCGGCCAGCCTGCGGGCGCGGATCGGGGAGTCGCTGCGCACCATTCGGGCCGACGCCCCGCTTGACCGGGTCACCACGCGATCGAACGAGGCGCTGCGCAAGTACGCCCAGGCTGACGGTGCCAACAATCAGGGTGACTACGACCGTGCCATTGGGCTGTTGGAGGAGGCGCTGGCGGACGACAGCACCTTCGCCATGGCGTATCGCAAGCTCGCGGTCATCCTGCGCAATCAGGATCGCGACGTCCCGCGTGCGGAGGAGGCATTCACCAAGGCCTACGAGCTGCGGGACCGGCTCACGGAGCGGGAACGGTACCTCGCCGAGGCGGCGTACCACACCTACGTGGACGAGGACCAGCAGGCCGCTAACGACGCCTACCGCACCCTACTGGAGAAGTACCCCACCGATCGGATCGCGCTGAACAACCTCGCCGTGAACCTCGGGGCCCAGGGTCGCGAGGAGGAGGCCACCGAGCTCTACCTGCGGTCTATCGAGTTGGGTGGCGCGCCGGCGGTGACGTTCACCAACTCGATCAACACGCTGTACGGCCTGGGCCGGACGGATACGGCCGCGGTGATTCTGGGGAAGTTCGAGGAGGAGTACCCTGACCACCCCGAGGGGCCGCGCTACCGCGCCGCGTTCGAGAGCGCGCGGTTCGACTACGAGGCGGCCGAGGGGCACGTCACGGCGCTGCGCGCGGCGCAACGGGGCAATGTGCTGCTCGATGTGGTGACGGGGTTGGAGCTCGCCAACTACGCCCTGGTGCAGGGGAGGCTGCGCGAGGGCCGTCGGCTGCTGTCCGAGGCGTACACGGTCCAGGCCGAGGCGGAGTTCGGATATATCCCGCAACCGTGGGAGGTGTTCGAGCGCGAGATCGAGGCGGTGGCGAGTCTCAGGTACCTGGGTGATACCGCGGCCGCGGCCGCGGCCGTGGACGAGGCGCTGGCGAACCCGGCGAACGAGGCGCTTCCGATCGAGCAGCGTCAGTATCTCGAGTTCGCGAGCCTCTACGCCGAGGCTGGACACGTCGCGCGCGCGCGGGAGTTGATTGCCCGCTATGAGGCGGAGGTGAGCGAGATGGTCCGGCAGCGGGCGGGCGAGCGAGCCCAGTGGCACGGCGCGCGCGGCGCGGTGGCGCTGGCGGAAGGCCGCCCCGAAGATGCGATCGATGAGTTCCGGTTGGTGCGGGAAGTGGTGCCGCAGTGCCAGTTGTGCGGCCTGGTGGAGCTGGGCAGGGCGTTCGATGCCCTAGGAATGCCGGATTCCGCCGTCGCGCACTACGAGCGGTATCTCACCACGCCCGTGCTGTTCCGCGCCGGCCAGGACAACGTCAACGTCTGGTTGGTGATGCGGCGGCTCGGTGAGCTGTACGAGCAGCTCGGCGACACCGAGCGGGCGCTACTCTACTACGACCGGTTCGTGGACCTGTGGCGCGACGCCGACCCGGAGCTGCAACCCCAGGTGCGCGAAGTCCAGGAGCGCATGGCCCGCCTGGCGGGCGAGCCGCGCGTGACCGATTAGCCGGGTGCTTCCGTGCTCGGACCAAGGGCGACGCCGATGGCGTCGCCTTTCTTGTAGCCGGAGCACGGGTTTCCTGGGTATTGTTCACCGGACTTAACCGGTGCTCCTGTTCCACCCTCCGGGGCGCCGCAACAGGGATGTGAAGTGTCGGGAAGGTGAGGAGAACCCCAGATGCCAGACTTCAAGCACGTGAAGGTTCCCGAGGGCGATCTCGTCACGGTCGCGGGCGGCGAGCCCATGGTGGGCGACCGTCCGATCATCGGCTCGCTGCGCGGCGACGGGATCGGGCTCGACATCACACCGGCCATGAAGAACGTGGTCGAGTCGGCCGTGAAGAAGGCGTACGGCGGCAAGAAGGAAATTGTGTGGTGCCCCGTCTACGTGGGACTCGAGGGGCTCCACAAGTACGGCGAGGTGCTGCCCCAGGAGTCGATCGACGCGATCCAGTACCTCAAGATCGCGATCAAGGGGCCGTTCACCACGCCGATCGGCGAGGAGACACACGTCTGCCTGAACTGCGCGCACCAGCAGTACCACGACGGCACGTGCGACAAGTGCGGCAAGGACGACGGTGTGGCGCCGCGCTTCCGCTCCATCAACGTGGGGCTGCGTCAGGCGATGGACCTGTACGCGTGCGTGCGCCCCATCATGTACTTCGAGGGCGTGCCGGCGCCGAACAAGTACGCCGACCAGGTGAACATGGTGATCTTCCGTGAGAACACGGAGGACGTCTACGCCGGCCACGACTTCGAGCGCGGCAGCGAAACGGCCAAGGCCCTCATTGAGCTGGTGAAGCAGCAGACCGGCCGCCAGATCCGCGAGGACAGCGGGATCGGAGTCAAACCGATCTCGGTGACCGGCACCAAGCGCCTGGTGCGCAAGGCGTGCCAGTGGGCGATCGCCAACGAGCTGCCCTCGATGACGCTGGTGCACAAGGGCAACATCATGAAGTTCACCGAGGGGTCGTTCGCCAAGTGGGGCTACGAGGTGGCCACCGAGGAGTTCGGCGAGACGTTCGTGAGCGAGAAGGTCCTGTGGGACGAGCTGGACGGCAAGATGCCCCAGGGCAAGAAGCTGGTGAAGGACCGCATCGCCGACTCGATCTTCCAGCAGATCCAAACCCGCCCCGGCGAGTACAGCGTGCTGGCGCTACCGAACCTGAACGGGGATTACCTCTCCGACGCCGCCATCGCACTGGTGGGCGGTCTGGGACTCGGTCCCGGCGCCAACATCGGCGAGGAGGTGGCGCTGTTCGAGGCGACCCACGGCACGGCCCCGAAATACACCGGAATGGACAAGGTGAACCCCGGCTCGCTGATCCTCTCAGCCGTGATGATGTTACAGCACATGGGCTGGACGGAGGCGGCCGACCTGGTGCTCAAGGGGATGCGGCAGGCCATCAAGGACGCCCACGTCACCTACGACCTGGCCCGCCTCATGAAGGCGGAGGGTCGCAAGGGCGTGAACGAGCTGTCGTGCTCCGGCTTCGGTCAGGCGATCGTCGAGCGGATGTAGTACTCGCCGGGTGTACCCGGCACACAAAGGCCCCGCGGGGACGACTCCCCGCGGGGCTTCTTCACCACGTCACTGCTCGGCGTCGTCCTCCGCTGCGTCGTCCTCCGCTGCGTCGTCTGCCGCGGCGTCGTCTGCCGGCTCGTCCTCGTCGCCCTGCATAGCCCCCCGCAGCCGATCGATCAGCCGGTCGGCCGCCTCCAGAATGGCGAGGGCGAGCTGGCGCAGCGCCTCCTGGATCGACAGTGTGGCGCCTTCGGCCTGCTTAGGGTCACTCGGCATGAGTCCCAGAATCTCCTCGAGCTCCGCGTCGGCGCGGCGTCTCGTCTCGGCACTGTTCTGGCCCACGGTGCGACTGCGGCGCTTTCCCTCCTCGGTCCACTGAATGCGGACCTTGCCGTTCTCGACGTAGCGCCGCCCGGAGTTGGGTGCTCCGTCGAACGTGCGGGTGTACCGCGGGTCGCGTCCCTGCCGGCGTGTGGGCATAGATCTCTCCATCTCCCACTACGGCTGGCCGTCCCGGAGGGATTCAGTTGTGTGGGGGCGGCGTCTCGATGTGGGACGTCAGGCCGACCCGTGCGGGCTCCGCAGGCGTGCCCACGCCCGGGTCCCGGCGCCGGCCGAGAGCCAGAGCAGTAGCGTGATCAGGCCCGCCGAGGTCAGGCACCAGGTGCAAGTGGCGCCGATCACGAAGGGCTCCAGGAAGGTGAGGTAGATCGAGAAGACGGTGCCCACGAAAGCCGTGGCCACCAGCGCCACTGCGGCCCACGCGGCGGCGCGGCCCCGTGCCGACCCGGCGACCCACCAGGCGGCGATGATGACGAGGTACCCGAGGAGCCCGAGGAGGCCGACAGGAACGATCCCGAACAACACGGCGTACTCGCTCTGCTGTACCGTGTTGCAGTCGCCCACCGGACCGCAGACGGCGGAGGCGCCCGTGGCTTCGATGTAGGTGAGATACCCGGCCACCACGATGCCGAGCCCCGCGACGAGCGGGATCGCGATGCCCAGCCCGCGCGGCACCTTCCCGGTCGCGGCGAGCCTCGGGACGACGATCACGCTTCCGACCATCAGGAGCAGTACGAGGACGGCGAGACCGTTGCCCACCGGATCCGTGAGGAATCGCTCCCACACCGACAAGCGGCGCTCCACGATCTGCTCGAAAGGAATCGCTGCCTGCACCGAGTCGGCTGCCGGCTCGCTGCCGGGCTCAGCCGTGTCCGCATCATCTGCAGCAAACACCGGGGGCCGCAGCGTCGCGATCACTTCCTCGAGACCCGAGATGTTCGGCCACTCCGTGCCGCCCGACTCGAGGCCGGTCCTGATCTTCCCGTGCAGCCGGGAGGGGATCTCGACCGATCCGACGAGCACCTCCTCGTCCACGATGAGACGCGGCACTCCCAACCGGCGGGGCTCCGTGGGGTAGCTCTCGAGCGACGCCTGGTACAGCGCACCGCCCTCCGGGCGCGACGCATCCACCATCAGGATCTCGAGCCGGCCGTTGGTGACGAGGAAAACGAACTGCGCGGGCTGGAAAACATCCACGTTGGCGAGCACCTGCGGACGCCCACCGTACACCTGAAAGAAAGTCGGCAGGTCCTGCGTCATGACCTGTTCGCAGTGCGGGCATGTGGGCGAAAAGAACAGCACGGCGCGCACGCTCTGAGCCGGCAGCGTGGGGGGCGCGACGGAGCCGGCGGTCGAGCCGGCCAGGAGCGTGATGATCGTGATGATCGGGGGCGCGATCCGCGGCATGCTCATCCCATCCTCACCCGAGATTGCGTGGTGTTCACGGGCAACCTACTCAGTCACTCTCGTGGATAGAAGTGCGGCCGCCGCGTAGGTTTGATGCCATGACCGGTATCCCGGAGGGGCTCGAGGCGGCGCTGGCCGAACGCTATGAGCTGTTGGGAATGGTCGGGCGGGGCGGGATGGCTACCGTCTACCTGGCCCGCGACTGCAAGCACGACCGCCGGGTCGCGGTCAAGGTGCTGCGGCAGGAACTCACGGCCTCTCTCGGCAAGGAGCGGTTTCTCAAGGAGATCGAGATCGCCGCCCGGCTCACCCATCCGCACATCGTTGCGCTGCACGACTCGGGCGAGGCCAACGGGTTCCTGTTCTACGTCATGCCGTACGTGGATGGCGAGTCGCTGCGGGCGCTGCTCAACCGCGAGCAGTATCTCACGCCGATCGCCGCGGCCGACATCGCCATCCAGGTAGCCGACGCCCTGGGATACGCGCATGTCGAGGGGGTACTGCATCGCGACATCAAGCCGGAGAACATCCTGCTCTCCCGAGGGCACGCCTTCGTGGTCGACTTCGGGGTGGCCAAGGCGCTGAGCAGCGCGGGCGGCCCCAACCTGACACGCACCGGCTTCGCGCTGGGCACGCCCGGCTACATGAGTCCCGAGCAGGCCGCCGGGGTGCGCAATCTGGACGAGCGCACGGACGTCTATGCGCTGGCCTGCGTGGTGTACGAGAGC
>JBDGXT010000336.1:0-2298 GCA_039584455.1 Gemmatimonadota bacterium | reverse complement strand
GGCGTCGTCGCGCTGGTGGAGCCGTTCATCGACACGATCGTGATCTGCACCATGACGGGCCTGGTCATCATCATGACCGGTGTCTGGTCCGCCCGGATCCCCACGGAGATCACGCTGGGGGGCGGCGACATCTCCTACCTGATGCAGCAGGAGAACGGCAACTACACCAGCGTGCAGGACGCGGGGACGATCACTCTGGAAGACGGCCGCCATACCGAAGCGACGGACCCGCAGGTGGCCTGGCACGAAGTCCCCGTCGAGGCGCTGTACGTGGATCCTGACCACACGCAACCGTTCACGGGTACCGTCCTCGCCGACAGCGCGGTCGCAATCGCTCTGGACGGCACGACGTACACGTCGCTGTACGCGGACGCGGTGGAGAGCGGTGCGCCGCTTACCATGCTCGCGTTCGAGCGGGGGCTCCCCGGCACCTTCGGGAAGTTCATCGTGGTGCTGAGCGTGCTGCTGTTCGCCGTCTCCACCGCCATTGCGTGGAGTTACTACGGTGACCGCTGCGCCAACTACCTGTTCGGCCACTCGGCCGTGCTTCCCTACAAGTTCGCCTTCATCACCATGCACTTCGTGGGTTCCGTCCTGTCGCTCTCGGTGGCATGGACCCTGGGCGATGTCTTCCTGGGGATCGTGATCCTGCCGAACCTCCTGGCGTTGTTGCTGCTCGCACCCAAGGTGGTGGAGCTCACGAGGAGCTACTTCCAGCGCAGGCCATGGGTCGAGAACCGCGAGGCGCGGCTGCGGTATCTCGAGGAGAAGAAGGCGGGAAGGGGCTAGACAGGGGAAGGCAGGAAAGGGGCAGGGTACAAAGGCACCCTGCCCCTTTCCCATGCCCGGCGGCAGCAGGCGGCTACAGCGAGTAGTTCGGCGCCTCCCGCGTAATCACGACATCGTGCGGGTGTGACTCCCTGAGACCCGCCGCCGTGACCCGGGTGAACTCGGTCTCACAGCGCAGCACGTCCAGCGTGGCGCAGCCGCAGTATCCCATCCCGCTGCGGATGCCGCCGACCACCTGGAACAGCACGTCGCCCACGGGTCCGCGGTAGGGAACCCGCCCCTCGATCCCCTCGGGCACCAGCTTCAGGGCCGAGACCTCGCCCTCCTGGAAGTAGCGGTCGGCCGACCCCTCCTGCATGGCGGTGAGGGATCCCATCCCGCGCACCGTCTTGAACCGCCGCCCCTCGAGCAAGAAGCTCTCGCCCGGACTCTCCTCGGTGCCCGCCAGCATGGAGCCCAGCATTACGCTGGAGGCTCCGGCCGCCAGGGCCTTCACCGCGTCGCCCGAGTACTTGATGCCGCCATCGGCGATGATGGGCACGTCTCCGGCGCCCTGCACGGCGTCCACGATCGCAGTGATCTGCGGTACTCCCACCCCGGTCACGACACGCGTCGTGCAGATCGAGCCGGGCCCGATGCCGACCTTCACCGCGTCGATGCCCCGCTCGACCAGCGCCTTGGTGCCCTCGAGCGTGGCCACGTTGCCGCCTACCAACTGGGCATCGGGGTACGCCTCCCTGAGCGTTTCGACCGTCTGGAGCACGCCCTCCGAGTGTCCGTGTGCCGAGTCCACCACGATGGCATCCACCCCGGCGGCGACGAGCGCCTTGGCCCGGGCGGGGGTGTCGCCGCTCACGCCCACGGCGGCTGCCACGCGCAGCCGGCCGTGCTCGTCCTTGTTGGCATCGGGGAACTGCCGTCGCTTGATGATGTCTTTGACCGTGATGAGTCCCTGGAGCGTGCCGTTGTCGTCGACGACCGGCAGCTTCTCGATGCGATGCTCGCCCAGCGTCCGCTCGGCCTCGTCGAGAGTCGTTCCCACGGGCCCGGTGATCAGGTTGTCCTTCGTCATCGCCTCGTGCACCGGCCGGTCGAGACTGCGCTCGAACTGGAGATCCCGGTTGGTGATGATCCCGACCAGCTTGCCGTGTTCATCCACGATCGGAACGCCGGAGATCTTGAACCGCGCCATCAAGTTGGCGGCTTCGCGAATCGAACGGTCAGGTCCGAGCGTGATCGGATTCAGGATCATCCCGCTCTCGGAGCGCTTCACCCGATCGACCTCCGCCGCCTGATCGTCGATGGTCATGTTCTTGTGGATCACGCCGATGCCGCCGGCTCGGGCCATCGCGATGGCCATCTCGGCCTCGGTGACCGTGTCCATGGCCGCCGCGATCAGCGGGATGCCGAGATCGATGCCCCGGCTGAAGCGGGTGCGGACCTGGACGTCACGGGGGTGCACGGTCGCGTGACGTGGCACCAGCAGGACGTCATCGAAGGTGAGGGCAT
>JBDGXT010000062.1:0-8522 GCA_039584455.1 Gemmatimonadota bacterium | reverse complement strand
GACGCCTCCCTGGTTGTCTGTGCCGACCACCCGCGGCCCGGCTGCCTGGGAGTGGGTTTCGGGGCGGCGGATTTCGACTTCCCCAATCTCACGTGCGCGGAGAACTACTTCATTATCGCCGAGGCACAATCGGGACTGTTGAACGACGGCGCCGCGCGCACCGCGTTGGACGACGCCCTGACCTGCGTCGAGGATCGTTGGGTCTTGTGGGGTGCGGTGGTGGACCTCTCCGCGGAGAAGGCCGCCAACGACGGTCTCACCGGACTGGCGCTGTTCGATGAGATCATGGAGCAGAAGTACATCGCCCAGTTCCTGAACGGTGAGATCTACAACGACTACAAGCGCACCTGTCGGCCGCAGGTGACGACCTACAACAACCAGGTCATTCCCGGCCGTGTCTACTATCCTGAGTCCGCGGAGTTGGCAAATCCCAACATTCCGTCGCGCTCGGAGCAGCCGGACAGGAATGACAACGATCCCAATCCCTGTCCGACGGGGCCGTAGGGGGCTGAGTACTGCGCGTCCTGCCCTCCTGGCTCGGTGTCGTGGCGCTCACCGCCACCACGGCCATCGTGGTGGCGGTTCTCGTCGTACGCTCGCGCAGCACTGAAGTAGTCCTCGACCTCAATCCAGACCTCATCGCCGTCGCCACGCTGGCAAACGAGACCGGCGACGCGGCGCTCACGCCGCTGGGCCGAATGGCGTCGGAACGGATCGCGCAGGGCATTCAGCAGCACGGGGTGGCCGAGGTCGTGCCACCGGTGGTGGCGCTGGGGGCGGCAGCCGACGCGCGCGATTCGACCGATCGGGTGAGGGCATTTGCCGCGGCCACCGGTGCCGGGGTGGTGCTGCACGGGGCGTATTACCTGCTGGGTGATTCCCTCCAGTTTCAGATCCAGGTCACCGACGCGGGGGCGGGCGAAGTTCTGAGTGCTCTCGTGCCCGTAACGGCCCCGAGGCAGGCCGCAACGGAGGCACTGGACGCGGTGCGCGAGCGGGTGGTCGCAGGGCTGGCGGCGGCGCTCGATCTGCGCGACGGGATGCTGCCGTTTCCCATGCAGCCGCCCAGCCTCGAGGTCTACCGCGTGTTCCGGGAGGCGATCGTCGACGATACGCCCTACCAGGATGTGCAACTGCGCCTCTATCGGGAAGCCTGGGCGATGGACTCCACCTTCCACCCGGCCCTGTTGATGATGGCCAAGGAGCTGCGTTGGCTGAACCGCGATGCAGAATCGGATTCCGTGGCCCGGATTGCCGACGCGTACCGCGATCGGATGAGCGAGGCGGAACGTCTCTACTCGCAGCTCTACCGGGGAGAGGACGCGGAAGTCCACATGCCCATGGCGCGGCGCCTGGCGGAGCTTGTGCCGCACTACTGGAACTACGCTGCCGGATGGGCGGCCTGGAGGGCCTACCGGCCGCGTGAGGCGCTGGAGTACTTCGCACGAGTCGATACGACCAAACCCGCTATCACGCCCTTTCGGAAGCTCTTCTACTGGATGGGCATGGGCCGAGCGCACCACATGCTCGGGGACCACGACGAGGAGCTGGAAGTGCTGCGTGCGGGACGCCGCGAGTTCCCCGATGATCTGCGATTGGTGGACGGCCATCTCAGGGCCCTGGCCGCCCTCGGGCGGATCGATGAGCTCAACGCGGTGCTGGACACGCTGTTCGCGCTGCCGGTGGAGCGGGTTCCCGGCGGGGTCCGCTCGATCGACTTGCGGGCCCAGGTCGGAGTCGACGCCTTACGGGCGCACGGCCATGCCGACGCCGCCCGGCAGGTGGCGCAGCGGCTTCTCGACTGGCTCGAGGCGCGGCCACCCGGAGAGTCCGTGCAATTGCGCATGGGGTCCTACTACAAGTCGGCGCTTGCGGAGTCTCTGTATCGGCTCGGGCGCTGGGAGGAAGCACGCGCCCAGTACGAAGAGCTGCTGAAGGAGGATCCGCAGCGCACCACCTACCTCGGACGGCTGGGCGCCATTGCCGCCCGCATGGGGGACCACGCGCGCGCGCGGATGCTCAGCGAGCGGATCACGGCGTGGGACCATCCGGAGCCGGCCCGTCGCCGTGCCAGCATCGCCGCGCTTCTGGGGGAAAGAGAGGAGGCGGTGCGCCTGCTGCGCGAGGGACTGAATGCCGGCAGTGATCGTGGCAGGTGGGGGGAAGGAAACCAGGGGTTCTATACGGAACTGCTGCACCGCGACATGGACCTGGAGTCGCTGCGCGGCTACCCGCCGTTCGAGCAGTTGATGCGGCCGAAGGGGTAGCCGGCAGCAGCAACGTGCGAAGCTCTCCGAGCCCCGGCCCCCACCGGGGCTCCTTGCATTTGCCGCACTCCGTGACCGACCGCATCTTAGGGGCGGCCTTCCCGGAACGGGACCGCATGTCCGAGTTGCTGGAGCACCTGCAGGCTACTCTTGGAGACCGCTACACCGTCGAGCGCGAAATCGGCCGCGGCGGAATGGCGGTGGTGTATCTGGCGCAGGACCTGCGGCACAAGCGCCAGGTAGCGCTCAAAGTGCTCAAGCCCGAGCTGGCGGCCTCGCTCGGCGGCGAGCGGTTCCTGCGCGAGATCGAGCTCGCCGCGCAGCTGACCCACCCCAACATCCTGCCGCTGCACGACTCGGGCGACGCTGGTGGGATGCTCTACTACGTGATGCCGTACGTGGATGGCGAGTCGGTACGCGGTCGGCTCGCGCGCGAGGGTCCACTGCGCATTGCGGATGCCGTTCGCATCCTGCGTGACGTGGCCGACGCGCTGTCCCACGCGCACGGGCGGGGCGTGGTACACCGCGACATCAAGCCCGACAACGTGTTGCTGTCAGAACGCCACGCGCTCGTCACCGACTTCGGGATTGGCAAGG
Organism: Gemmatimonadota bacterium; assembly: GCA_039584455.1. Lineage (GTDB taxonomy): Bacteria > Gemmatimonadota > Gemmatimonadetes > Gemmatimonadales > GWC2-71-9 > WVYX01. The sequence continues at coordinate 5,658 of JBDGXT010000062.1, read as the reverse complement.
CGATGAGCAAGGCGGCATCCCAGGAGACGCTCACGACAGCGGGGGTGTCACTGGGCACGCCCACGTACATGGCGCCGGAGCAGGCCACGGCGGAGAAGGACATCGATCACCGAGCGGATATCTACGCGCTGGGGATCGTGGGTTACGAGATGCTGGTGGGCGAGCCGCCGATCACGGGGGAGAGCCAGCAGGCGGTATTGGCGTCACAGGTGCTGGACCAGCCGGACCCCATCTCCCAGCGACGCGAGGGGCTTCCGGCGCCACTTGCCGATCTCATCATGGGGTGCCTGGAGAAGCGCCGGGAGGACCGCTGGCAGTCGGCGGAGGAAGTGTTGTTCAGATTGGAGTCGTTGACGACGCCCAGTGCCGGGATGACGCCGACCACGGTACGAATCACCGCGGCCCGGTCAGCGCGCTCCAGGCGGCGGGCAAGGCGCATTGGGCTCGGGGTAGGGGCGTTTGCCGCGGCAGCGGTGGGTGTCGTGGCGACGGTCGCCATCCTCTCGACCGGCGCGTCCTCGTCCAACCTCGCCCCCGACCTCGTGGCGGTCGCCGCACTCGAGAATGAGACGGGCGACCCGAGCCTGGACCCGTTGGGTCGACTCGCGGCCGAGTGGATCACGCAGGGAGTGCAGCAACGCGGCGTCGCCGCCGTTGTGTCCACCGAGGCGGCGCTGGCTGCGACCCAGGCGTCGGCGGGACTCGGCGCGGCCGACCGGGTGGGGGCGTTTGCCGAAGCGACTGGTGCGGGCGTCGTGCTGCACGGGTCCTACTACGTGCTGGGCGACTCGCTCCAGTTCCAGATCCAGATCACGGACGCTGCCGCGGGGCAGCTCCTGAGCGCGATGGCGCCGGTGACCGGGCCCAGGGCATCCGCGTCCGAGGGCATGGCGAATTTGCGCGAGCGCACGCTGGGTGCGCTGGCCGCCACGCTCGACTTCCGCGCCGGGGCCCTAGGCATTCCGATGCAACCCAGCAGCCTCGAGCTGTATCGGCTGTACCGGCAAGGGGAGGACGCGGCGACCCGCAACGAGTCCGAGCAGGCGCTCGGGTACTTCAGCGAAGCATGGGCGATGGACTCCACGTTCCTGCCCGCGCTATTGGAGATCGGTGCGACACTCCAGACTCTGAACCGCGATACCGAGGCCGACTCCGTGCTACGCATTGCCGACGGGTATCGCGAGCGCATGAGCGAGGTCGAGCGGCTCAGGCTGCAGCTCCTCACGGAGACAGACGTCGAGCTCCGGCTACGTACGGTGCGGCGCATGGCGGAGCTGGCGCGTCCGTGGGCGTACCCAGCAGCATGGGCGGCGTGGCGTGCCAATCGACCCAGAGAGACGCTGGAGCACCTGGCTCAAGTCGATACCGCCAACCCCAGCTTCACCGAGGCGGTTCGGTACTGGGACGTCATGGGGCTCGCTCACCACTTGCTCCAGGACTACGATCGGGAACTAGCAGCCCTCCGCACGGCACGCCGGGGTTTGCCGGAGGAGCTTGTGCTCATGGATGGCCACCTCCGCGCGTTGGCAGCACTGGGCCGGACCGACGATGTCGACGCCCTGCTCGACACCGTGTTCGCGCTACCGGCGCAACGGCAGGCGTACGGCAACACATACTCGCCCGTTTGGCGGGCGCAGACAGCTGCCATAGAGCTGCGGGCTCACGGCTATCCCGAGGCCGCACGCGCAGTGCTGGACCGCGCGATCGAGTACCAGGAGGCAAGACCGCGGGACGAGAACCGGCAAATCGGGCTCGCGCAGCTGCTGTACTTGGCTGAGCGATGGGAGGAAGCACGCGAGGTCGTGGAGGAGCTGCTGGAGCTGGATCCCGACCACATCGTTCGCCGCGCCGCTCTGGCCGCCATAGCGGCGCGCCGCGGGGACGTCGAGGACGCGCGGGTGATGGGCGAGGTGCTCGCGGCGGACACGCTGGCACAGAGACGCGGCCTGTTCCTGGCGCCCGCTGGGGCCAGCCTCGCGGCTTTGCGCGGTGAACGTGAGGAAGCCGTGCGACTCCTGCGCGACGCTTACAACGCGTATCCTAACAGAGGGTGGCTCATCATCATGATCCACCGGAGCGTTGCGTTCGAATCGCTGCGGGATTTCATGCCGTTCCAGCAGTTCATGCGGCCGCGGGGGTAGGGGCGCAGGAGAGCTAGAGCCGCGCGGCCTTCCCGGGAATCCTCCCAGACCTGACAAGTCCATTTGCCGAGCCCCCCCTCGCACTGCAGCTTAGTGCGACGGGTTGAGGGGGAGGTATTGATGAACCGGACGCCGTCCCGCGCGGCAGACGCCACGCGCCGAGCGCGCCTTGGGCTCGGCGTTGCGGCGCTCATCGCCATCGCCGCCATCGCGATAACGCTCGTTATCGTGCGGTCCCGCAACACAGAGCTGCCGCTCGACCCCGACCTCGTCGCGGTCGCTCCGTTTGCGAACGAAACGGGTGACGCGGCCCTCGAGCCCCTGGGCCGTCTGGCGGCGGAGCGCATAACTCAGGGGATTCAGCAACACGGGGTGGCGGAGGTGGTGCCTCCGGCGGTGGTCGTTGCCGCAGCGACCGAAGCACAAGGAGCCACGGACCGCGTGCGCGCGTTTGCCGAGGCCACGGGTGCGGGCGTTGTGCTGCACGGGGCGTACTACCTATTGGGTGATTCTCTCCAGTTCCAGCTCCAGATCACCGATGTCGTCGAGCAGAAGCTCATGACCGCGCTGTGGCCGGTCACGGGCCCCAGCGACCCCGCTACCGAGTCACTGGACCTGGTGGGCAAGCGGGTGCTGGGGACGCTGGCGGCCGCCCTCGACGTGAGAGCCGGGATGGCGCACGTCCCCTCGCAGCCCGCGAGTATCGAGGTGTATCGCCTGATGGAGCAGGCGGGTATCCACGAAGCGCGCGGCGACATGGCAGCGGCGCTTCAGCTCTTCCGGCAAGCTTGGGCGATGGACTCCAACTACTACCCGGCACTGTCGCTGATAGCGTCGTGGACGGATGACCCGGCCGAGGCGGACTCCCTGAACCGCCTCCTCGAAGGCTTTCGCGACCGGATGGGCGAGGCGGAGCGCCTGGTGTGGGAGCTCACTCGGGACCCTCCGGTAGACCCAGAAATCCGTCTTCAGAAAGTGCGACGCTTGGCGGAGCTCGTTCCCTGGTGGTGGGTGGGGGCAGGCTATACGGCGTGGGAGATGCACCGGCCTCGCGAGGCGCTGGAGCTGCTCGCCCGGGTCGATACGGCCAATCCCAATTTCCCGATTCACGAGCACAGCTACTGGCGCGCTGCCGGCGAGTCGCACCACATCCTCGGGCAGTATGAGGAGGAGCTGGAGCTCGCCCTCGCGGCGCGCCACCAGGCGGCGGACCGACATACGGTTGCAGACTATGAGGATTATCAGCTGATGGTCGGTCCGCTCAGGCCGCTGGCGGCATTGGGGAGGATCGATGACTTCAACGCCAGGTTGGACACGCTCCTTGCGCTGCCGCCGCGAACGACACCGTGGGGAGCAGTCCGAACGCCCGCCGGCTACGCCCTTCTGGAGGCGCGGGAGCTGCGAGCCCACGGGCATCGCGATGCCGCACACCAGACGCTGGCGCGCATCATCGCCTGGTATGAGACTCGGCCCGCCGAAGAGGTCCGGCAGGCGAAGTCCACGTACGGGTATGTGGTCGCAGCAAGCCTGTACGAACTCGAGCGCTGGGAAGAAGCACGTACCGCGTTCGAGGCGGTGCTGGCGGAGGGGGGACGCTGGCACGCGGACGCCCTCGCCGGTCTTGGTGCCGTCGCCGCGCGCCTGGAGGATCGCGACGCGGCACGTGCGATCAGTGCGCAGCTTGCGGAGCAGCCGGGAGAAGAACCGCTGGGCCGCGCCCGCATCGCCGCGCTGCTGGGCGAGCGGGAGGAGGCCGTACGGCTGCTGCGTGAGGCACTCGATGCCTCCGGCAACTGGGGCCTCTTCATACGGCAGCGACACCAGGACATGGACTTCGAGTCGCTGCACGGATACCAGCCGTTCGAGCTGCTCATGCGGCCGAGGGGGTAGCGTGATGAAACTGAGACCATCCCAGGCAGCGTGCGGCGCGCGGTGTCCGGCGCACCGTATCGGAATGCTCGCCCTCATCGTGCTGGCGAGCGTCGTCGCCTGCTCCCGCGAAACACAAGTTCCTCTCGACCCCGACCTCGTCGCCGTGGCGCCGTTTACGAACGAGACGGGCGACCCCGCGCTCGCGCCGCTGGGCCGCCTGGCGGCGGAACGGGTCACGCAGGGCGTTCAGCAACACGGGGTGGCCGAGGTGGTGCCCCCTGCAGTAGCCGTGGCGGCGGCGGCCGAAGCACACGAAGCCGCCGACCGGGTGAGAGCGTTTGCCGAAGCCACGGGCGCGGGGGTGGTGCTGCACGGCGCGTATTACCTGCTGGGAGATTCCCTCCAGTTCCAGCTCCAGATCACCGATCCAGCGGAGGCCACGGTCCTGGTCGCGCTGCGACCCATCACCGGCCCACGCGAGCCCGCCACCGTGACGCTGGACCTGGTGCGCGAGCGCGCGCTGCCGGCACTGGCGGCCGCGCTCGATTTCCGGGCGGGGATCGTGTACTGGCCCGTCCAGGCCGCCAGCCTGGAGGTGTACCGGGTGTACCGGCGGGGAATCGATGCCGAGCGGCACGTCCACTCCGAGGAGGCACTGCGTCACTTCGAGGAGACCTCGCTGCTGGATTCGACATTCCTTCCCGCCCTGATCAAGAGGGCCGAGCTCCTCACGGTGCCGTGGGGGGTGAACCGGGGTGGTGAGGGCGACTCCTTGCTGGCGCTCGCGGCGGCACGCCGGGACCGCATGAGCGAGTACGATCGCCTGCAGGTGCAATACCTACTCGACGAAGGCACGGACGCGAAGTTGCGGACGAGCCGTCGCATCGCGGAGCTCACCCCCCATTGGGCCTTCTTCGCTGGCGAGGAGGCATTATGGGCCTATCGGCCGCGCGAGGCGTTGGAGTACTTCGCGCAGGTCGATACGTCGAACGCCAACTTCATTCTGATGGGGTGGTATTGGGCGCACACGCTCGAAGCGCACCACTTCCTGCAGGATTACGAGACGGAACTCGAGCTGGCGCGTGCGGCACCCAGTGACTACGGAGACCGCGAGATCGATTCGAGTCCCCTGCAACTCGAGCGCATGAAACTGAGTCATCAGCTCAATGCCCTGGCTGCCCTCGGCCGCATCGACGAGCTGGACGTGCTGCTGGACAGCCTGGTGACCCTGCCACTGCCCGCGCAGCGCATCATGCGGGGCCTCAACGGAGTTGCAAGCGAGCTACGGGTCCACGGCCACCGGGAAGCGGCGCTGGCACTCGCGCAGCGCATGTTCGATTGGCTGGAGTCGCGGCCGCGCGGGGAAGTGGGGCAGATGGAGGAGGAGAACACGTGGCCCTGGTACATGAACTGGCGCGGCATCTGCCTCTATAGGCTGGAACGCTATGAGGAGGCCGTCGCCGTGCTCGATTCGATCGGCCGGGATGACCGCGCCGAGGACTGGCAGGGAAGGTCGTTGGCGGACCTCATTAGCACGCTGTTGGGCGACCACGAGCGCGGGCGCGCGCACCTGGAGCGGGCTCCGCGCAGCGATTACGGGCCGGGCATCAATGCGGCGATGGGGAACCGCGAAGAAGCCATGCGG
>JBDGXT010000335.1:0-2309 GCA_039584455.1 Gemmatimonadota bacterium | reverse complement strand
CACGTCCACCGGCCCGTTGTTGAGCGACGGCGCGTTGAGCTCGGCCACGCCGCCGGTGACCCGCAGGGTCCCGTTGGACGTCAGCAGCCCACCCGGTGACGCCAGGTGGGCGTCATCCATCTCAATCACGCCCGTCGGGTTGACCGTGGTGTTACCGATGACGCCAAGCGAGCTGGACGGGCTCAATGCGAGGGTCTGCGTGCCGCTCGCCCCTCCCAGCGTCAGCGCGGCCACGGTCGCGTTGGCACCGAGCGTAACGGTGTAGACCCCGTCCAGGTCGATGACCACCGTGTCGCCCGCGTTCGGCACCTGATTGGGAGTCCAGTTGGCCGGATCGCTCCAGCTCCCCCCAGCCGCGTTGCTCCAACTCACCGTGACCCCGGCGGCCGCCGTCGCCGTGAACATAGTCTGCACCGAACTGAAGCCGGAAACCGTCGCCGTGGTCGTCTGGGTTCCGAGTCCCGGCCCCAGCGTCCACATGGTCTGTGCGCGACCGGTCGCGTCGGTCACGACGGAGGCGGCGCTGAACGATCCGCCGTCCCCGGTCGTGAACTGCACGGTGGCACCCTCGATGGGGATATCGCTACCGAGCGCCTCGACAATGAGTGGTAATGGCAGCTCCGACCCGGCCGGGGCCGTCTGGCTGTCACCGCCTCGCTGCAGCAGGAACTCCGGCGCCGGTTGCGCCGTCACGCTCACGGTGTCGGCCGGGCCCGTAAGCAACGTCGCCGTGACCAGCACCGGCCCACTGGTGCCGCCCCCCACGGCCGAGCCGACCGCGGGGTCGGGGAACGTCGCCCGCGCCGCATCCAACGACGCCCACGCGATCGGCGTCCCCGGTATCGGCTGTCCCTGGCCATCCCTGGCCTCGGCCGAGAGTGACGTGCTCTGGCCGGGAATGAGCTTGGCACCCGTCGTGGTGATCACCACCGACGCCGCGTTGGCACCCACGCCTACGTACACGGCGTCCACCTCGATGGGAACGGGCTCCGTGCTGGTCGACGAGGCCGTCACGTTCACCGGCCCGGCCCGGAAGGCAGTGTCCCCGGCAGGCGTGATGAAGTCGAGGAACATCTGGAACGCTTCGTTGGGCTCGTTGAGCGTGACCGTGAGCTCGAGCGCGAGCGAATCGGCGCCCGCGGGCACGGTCACCGTCTCATCCAGCGCCACCGACTCGTCCGCCCTGAACAGCCTCACGCGCACCCGCGCGATCTCCACGATGCCGGCCGCGGCGCTCGCGAAGCTCGGCGCGAGTGCGAAGTGTCCGGTCCCGATCGGGCCGGCGGCGTCGCGGCAGCTCACCATGACGACCGCCGCGAGCGCGAACAGGAAGACGGGGCGTACGCTCTTGGCTCGCATGGTCATTCCCCCGCCCTCATGGTGTCCACTCGAGGTGCACGGCGGCGCGGAATCCGTCGAACCCGGGGCTCGCACCCTCCGATCGCACGAAACCGGTGGCGCCGTCGAGCTGCAGCACCACCGACCACTGCTGGCTGAGCGCTTGTCGCAGATCGGCGCCCAGTCGGAGCGACTCGCCGCTGTGCTCGAGGTCGCCGTCGGGCTCGTCCGCGGTCCTGGAGCTGCGCACCTCGAAGCGCGGCGTCAGCAACGTGCTGCCACCGAGCGGCCAGTCGAGCCGCGCGCCGGCCCCTAGCAGGTTGCCCCGCGGCAACACCGCGGCGCCGACGGCGGTGGGCTCCAGCTGCGGCTTGTTGCGGTACACGTCGAACACGTAGAGGCTGAGCGACGTCTTGCCGATGCCCTGATCGAACGACACGTAGCCGACCCAGCGATTCCCGATGCCGTTCAGGTTCTGGTCGCCGACCACGTCGTTGTTGCGGTACAGGAACACCCCGGCCACGCGCAGGTAACTGCGCCGCCCGAGAGAACCCTCCACCCCGAGCCGGACCCGCACGTCGGTGCCGGGCTTGAGGCGCGCCGTGTCGCCCTCCACCGCGGTATACGGGAACGCACCCAGCACGGTCCCGCCCAGCCCGAGCGCCCAGGAGCGCCCGAGGGGAACGGCCCCGGCGAAGCCTCCGCCCACGCCTCCCCCATTCGCCATGTTGACGTTGGCGTACCCGATGATGTCGCTGGAGACGACCGCCAACACCGACAGCTCATCCTGCGTGACGGTCTCCACGCCCGTCGGGATCGCACCGATCGCGAACACCGTGAGCTGGCCCGGCACCGCGTCCCACGAGAGCCGCAGCTCCGTGTTCAGCAGTCCCGAGATGCTCTGGTCGGAGATCGCGGCTCCCGCCGCGGCCTTGAGGTCGGTGTAGACATAGCCGCTGGAGAACGCGAGC
>JBDGXT010000334.1:0-2311 GCA_039584455.1 Gemmatimonadota bacterium | reverse complement strand
GACCTGACCAGCGGCAGGCCGAGGCCGGTGCCCTCGTAGGTGCGGACGAGGGAGGAACGGAGCTGGCCAAATGGCTGTAGCGCGCGCGGGATGTCCTCGGGTTTCATGCCGATGCCCGTGTCCCGCACCACGATCTCGACGTCGCCCGCCTCGGAAATCCCGCCCGCAACGGTGACACGGCCCCCCGGAGGCGTGAACTTGAGCGCGTTCGACAGCAGATTGATGAGAATCTGCTTGAATTTACGCTCGTCCGCCCGGACCGCCGGCAACGTCGCCGGGAGTTCTTTCGACAGTGTCAAATTGGTGCGGCCGGCGCGTTCCTTGACCAAGCGGAGGCAGGCATCGATCACCGTTTCGACATCCACCTCCGATTCGTCGAGTTCGACCTGGCCCGCCTCGACCTTGGACAGATCCAGGATGTCGTTGATGACGCTGAGCAAGTGTTGCCCGCTGGCGTGGATATCGTTCACGTATTCGAGGTATTTCGCGTCGCCCATGAGGCCGAACGGCTGGCTCTTGATCAACTCGGCGAACCCGATGATGGCGTTGAGCGGGGTGCGCAGCTCGTGGCTCATGTTGGCCAGGAACTCCGACTTTGCCCGGTCGGCGATTTCGGCCTTCTTTCTTGCGGCGCGCAGGTCCTCCTCCATCCTCTTGTGCTCGGTGACGTCCTCCTCGATCACGAGATAGTGGATCACCTCGCCCGTGGCGTTGCGGATCGCCGATACGCTCTCCCGGCACCAGTACAGCTCGCCGTTCTTTCGGCGGTTCAAGATCGTGCCGCGCCACTCGCCGCCCTCCCGGATCGTCCGCCACAGGTCGTCGTACACCGTCCGGGGGGGCCTGCCGGTACTGAACGCGCGTGGGGTCTGCCCGACCAGCGCCGCGGCGCTCCACCCCGTCATCTCCGTGAGCCTGGGATTGACATACTCGATTGTCCCGTTGAGGTCGGTGATGAGGATGCCGTTCGGCGACTGCTCGACGGTGCGCGAGAGTTTCCTGAGCTCGCGTTCCGCCTGCTTGATGTCCGAGATTTCCAGCGCGACGGTCACCACGTTCCGCACCCGGCCGTTCTCGTCCCTGAGCGGCACCTTGGTCGTGCGCCAATCGTGCGGGGCGCCCGTGACGTCCGGCATGGTCTCTTCGAAATAAGGCAAGGCCTCGCCGGTCTCGAATATCTTGCGGTCCAGCGCCGCCGTGTAGGCGCCGTAGTCGGGGCCCAGTAGGTCCGCCGCCGTCTTGCCCAGGGCCTCGTCTTGATCGGTGCCATAGAGCTGAGCTTGGAAGCGGTTCATCAACACATAGCGGGACTCGGCGTCCTTGGCGTTGATCATGGCCGGCACCGCGTCGATGACCGCGCGCAAGAGCTGCCGGTTTTCGCTCAGTGCCGCTTCCGTCTGCTTCAGCGCGGTAACGTCTTGCACGGTTCCCACCTGGGCCACGGGCTTGCCCGCGGCGTCCCGCTCGACCTTGCCGACATCGCGGACGTGGTGAACGGTGCCATCGTCAAGAATCACCCGATACTCGATCTCGAAGTCCCGCTCCGCGGCGTCCGCCGCCTCGTACTCGTCGATGACGCGCGGGCGATCGTCCGGATGGACGTTGTGGCACATCTCATCGTAGCTCGCCGGCGGTCGGTCCACCGAGCCGCCGGCAATGCGTGCCGCCTCCTCCGACCAGTAAGCCAACCTCCGATCCTCGAAGGACCACCGCCAGTAGCCGAGCTTCGCCTGTCGCAGCGCGGTCGCTAGCCGGTCCTCGCTCTCGCGCAGCGCTTGTTCGACGCGGGCGCGTTCGGTGATGTCCTGCACCGTGCCGCTGACCCGGACCGGATTACCGCTCTCGTCGTACATCACCTCCGCGTGTTCGTGCACGAAGCGGATCCCGCCGTCCGGCAAGACGATACGGTGGTCGGTGCTGTGCGGCGTGTGCCCGCGAATCGCGTTGTTGAGGGAGACGCGAACGACCTCCCGGTCATCCGGGTGCACGGCGTCCAGGAAGGCCTGGCGGGATGCGCCCGCCTGCTGCGGCTGCAAGCCGAAGATGCGATAGACCTCGTCCGACCAGTACAGCTCGTCGGTGACGAGATCCAAATCCCAATTGCCGAGCCGCGCGATATGTTGGGCGTTGGCCAGGCTCGCCTCGCGCTCCCGGAGCCGGCGCCGGGAGGCCGCGGCCTGGGCCCGCAGCGCCGATTCCACGCGCCGGTCCCACCACCCACGCAACGCCAGTAGCAACGTGGCGGATGCGGCCGCAGGCAGCACGTAAGGGAGGAGCTCGATGCTGAGGCTATCCCGGAACAAGTAGACGA
>JBDGXT010000333.1:0-4484 GCA_039584455.1 Gemmatimonadota bacterium | reverse complement strand
CACGTTGTGCACCTCACCCGCACCATTCGGGCGTCGCGGGAGGAGGTCTTCAAGGCCTGGACGGAGCCCGAGCAGATGAAGCAGTGGTATGCGCCGGAGGGAATGGACATTCCCATGGTCGAAGTGGATCTGCGTGTGGGAGGGGCGTACCGCCTCCAGATGCGCTCGCCGGAGGGGAGCGTCCACACGGCGTTCGGGACCTATCGTGAAATCGCGCCCCCGGAGCGATTGGTGTTCACCTGGTCGTGGGAGGAGGAGCCGTACAACGACATCGGCGAGACCCTGATGACGATCTCGCTCGAGGAAGTAGATGGGGCGACCGCGGTGACGCTGCGTCACGAAGGGCTCCCCACGGAGGAGCGCCGCAAGAGTCACGAGGAGGGGTGGACCAGCTGCCTCACTCGGTTGGAGGGGCGGTTCGCGTAGCCGCTCCGTTGGCGTTCACGATCTCGGCGTCGTGCGGCACTGAGCTGGGCGGCGTCGAGATCCAGTGGTTCATGAGCAGGAGCGAGCCCGCCGCTGGGTGCGGGGGCCCTACTGGTCGAGCTGCGCCTGGAGCAACTGCGTTGCGGTGTCTCCGTCCACCGGCTCGGAGTAGAGGAAGCCCTGTCCCTCGTCGCACTTGAGGAACTTGAGCCGAGCCGACTGTTCCTGTGTCTCGACGCCTTCGGCGACGACGTTGATACCGAGGTCGCGGGCGAGGCCCACGATGGCCTGGATGACCTGTGGCTTCTGCCCGGCGACGTCGAGGTCGCTCACGAACGAGCGGTCGATCTTCAAAGTGTCGATTGGGAGTTGCTGCAAATAGCTCAGCGAGGAGTATCCCGTCCCGAAGTCATCGATGTTTACCTGGATGCCGAGCGCGCGCAGCTCCTTGATCGTGTCCACGCTCTCGTCCACTTCCTCCATCAAGACGCCCTCGGTGATCTCGAAGCGCAGGCGGCGGAAGTCGAACCCGCTGTGCCCCACCGTCTGCTTCACCCGCTCTACGAGGTTGCTCTCCTGGAACTGCTTGGGCGACAGGTTCACGCTGACGGAGAGCTCCGGCATGTCGGTGAACCGCTCGAGCCACCTGGACATCTGGCGGCAGGCTTCGTCCAGCACCCACCAGCCGAGCGGGATGATCAATCCGGTGTCTTCGGCGAGGGGGATGAAGTGGCTTGGTTGGAGCAGCCCCTGTACCGGGTGGTCCCAGCGCACCAGGGCTTCGAAGCCCGTGATGCGGCTCGACTCCAGCGAGACGACAGGTTGGAAGTACAGTCGCAGCTGATCGTGCTCGATGGCATGTCTGAGGTCGGCCTCCAGGCGGATGTGTGCCAATGCCCGGGCGTGCATCGTTTCGTCGAACAGCTCGTGCCGATCCTTGCCGTGCGCCTTGGCGCGGTCCATCGCCGTGCCGGCGTCCCGTACCAGGGTGCCGGCGTCGTACGAGGTCTCGTCGGTGACGATGCCGATGCTCGCCGTGGTCGGCAGCTCGCGTCCGCCCAACCCGTAGGGAGTCTTGAGCACCGCCTGCACGCGCTTCGCCACGCGGATGGCGTCGCTGCTGTCCTTGATCTGGTGGAGCAAGATCCCGAACTCGTCGCCGTCAACCCGTGCGACCACGTCGCCGGGCCGCAGGCACGTGAGCAACCGGCGCGCTACCGCGATCAACATCTGGTCGCCGGCGGCGTGTCCCAAGGTCTCGTTGATGAGCTTGAACCGATCGAGCCCCACGACGAGCACGGCGAGACTGGGCGGGTGCTGCCGCTGGGCGCGTCGCGTGGATCGCTCGACCAGGTTGAGGAAGAACGCGCGGTTCGGCAGTCCTGTGGCGGGATCGTAGTACGCGTCGCCGGGTATGCCCGAAGTCGATACCGTGCGACTCAGGACGATCACGGTGACGAGTGCCAGGACGCTCACGCCGAGGGTGGCGATGTCAACGGCCTGCAGGCTGAGCTCCAGCCCGCGCGACAGGCCCGGTGCCAGCACGATGGCCGTGCCGGCGATCGCCACGACGCCGAGCACCCCGCCCAGCACGGCGAGCTGCCGGTCGCGCAGTTGGAAAAGCAGATAAACGCACCATCCCGCTGCCGTGAGCAGGATGGCGATCGAGACCAGCAACAGCGGTGTGACGGCCACTACCAACCCCGGGTCAAGAGTCCCTTGCGGGGCGCACCCGCGAAGGTTGTTGAGAAGCAGAAGGCCCTGCGGTGATGGGGACTCACGCGGCTGCGAGGCCCCGGAGTGCCTCGCGGTGACACCTCGTAAGTGACTATGCGGCAATGGCTTCCAGCACCAGCCTATAGCGACTCGAACCTCCCCTGGAAGAATCTGAGCTTCGCCGGCTCAAAACGAGAATGAGTCCTTTGAGTTCCTCGCGCCGCTGGTAGGACCGAACGATGCACGGTGAAGCCCCGGAATCTCCGTGTCGTCGATTGTGTGGCAACGCGGTGCGAGTGGGCTCGGCGCGGCGCCAAGTAGGATTGGGACCTCGGGTTGAGTTGCCGGGTCTCGGGTTGAGTTGCCGGGTCCCCGGGTTACAATACGTCGCCACCTGAAGTGGGCTCCTTGGACCGGACCATCGCGGCCTTCGGAGTGGGGCGGGGACGGGAACGGCAGGGTCATTGAACACCAAGCAGGAGCAACGGAATGTCACGAGTACATCGGATCATCGCGCTGGGCCTGCTCCTCGTGGGCGGCCTGGTCGCAAGCATCAACACCGCCGCCGCTCAGGACTCGCCCGTGCTGGACCGGGTGGTGGAGACGGGTGAGCTGCGAGTCGGGATGTCCGGCAACCAGCCGCCCTTCAACATGCGCAACCGCTCGGGCGACATCATGGGGATCGACGTGGACGTAGCCACGGCGCTGGCGGCGGCCATGGACGCCGAGTTGAACATCGTCACGCGGCCCTTCGGCGAGCTGTTGGACGCGTTGGAGGCGGGCGAGATCGACATGGTCATCTCCGGGATGACGATCACGGCCGAGCGGTCGCGCCGCGTGTCGTTCGTGGGTCCGTACATGCTTTCGGGGATGTCGATCCTGACCAATTCCCGTGCGCTGTCGATGGTCGATGAGGCGGAGGACTTCGACCAGGCGAATCTCAAGCTGGTGGCGCTCAGGAACTCCACCAGCCAGCGCTTCGTCGAGCGCCACCTCCCGACGGCGCAGTTTACGGCGATCGAGGACTACGACCAGGGCGTGCAGATGGTACTGTCGGACGAAGTGGACGCAATGGTGGCCGACATGCCGATCTGCCTGCTCTCGGTCCTGCGCCATCCCAACTCCGGTCTGCTCACGCTAGACGAGCCGCTCACGATCGAGGCGATCGGCATCGCGCTGCCGAAGGGTGACGCCCAGTTCCGCAACGTAGTCGAGAACTACTACCGGGCGCTCGAAGGCACCGGTTACCTCCAGGCGCTCAGGGAGAAGTGGATGGAGGACGGGTCCTGGATCGCCGCGATGCCGTAGCACAGTAGATCCGATACTTCGGCGGCGCGCGACCGATGTCGCTCGCCTGCCGTGAGATCACGAGGCCCCGGCGCAGTGCCGGGGCCTCGCTGTTTCGCGGCGCCAGGGGGCCCGCCGTACGATTCACGCGAATTTCACACTGTCTTCAAGCCTCGCCGCCGAAATGAGCGGAAGCAGGACGAGTCCCATCGGAGATCTGTGCCGAAAGGAGGCTGTTCGTGCGCCTGCGTCTGAAGCAGGGCCTCAAGAAGGGCGGCGTGGGGTTTGCGACGCTGCTGTTGATCCTGAGCCTGGGGTTCGCGCTGGGGTTGTCGGCAACGCAGTCGGGCTGCGGCGGTGAGAACTGCCTGTCGAGTGGAGAGAATTGTACCCAGTCGTACTTGGAGAACAACGACTTGCAGGGCTATCACTGCTGTGACGGTCAGGTCTGCGAGTCGGGGCTGATCTCCGGCATTCTGATCTGCCAGTACTGAGCGGCTGAGTCACCGTGGGTCGGGCGCGTCGAGGATCCAAGCGTCCGACGGGAAGTCGTCGACGGAGCAGACGATGTACTCGGCGTCCGAGCTGATCGCGACCTCCGCGACGTCACACGGGAACGGTAGGAGAAAGGCCTGGGCGGCGCTCCCTCCAGCGACGGCCTGGCGGAATACCTGCGTGCCGCGGTAGGGACGGTCCTGCCGCACGAAGTAGAGATCTCCCTGTTCGGTCCATAGGAGGGGACGGTCGCGCCCGGTGGTGAGCCGGGTTGACGCGCCGTCCTCCAGCTCGTTGATCCAGATGCCGCGGCCGTCCGGACCTGACCGGGCGGCCGCGATGCGTTGCCCGTCAGGTGAGAACACGGCTTGGAGCTGGCGGTCGCCAGTGGACGGTGCCGCCGTCAGGCTGCGACCGGTCTCCGCGTCCACCAAGGCAAGGCCAGCGCGGTTGAGCACGCGGTAGAGCACGCGCCGACCGTCGGGTGACCAGGTGGGCTGGCCGTACGGGTGGGCCGGTTCGTCCCCGAGACGCCGCAGGCGTTCGGACACGGTATCGAC
>JBDGXT010000061.1:0-8563 GCA_039584455.1 Gemmatimonadota bacterium | reverse complement strand
AGGCACCCGATAGAACCCGCCTGGTGGGAAACGGTAAGGCCCGGCCGCCGCTAACACGGCTCGCCGTCGGCGAGTGCTCGCGAGGTTCGCTCCGGCAGGACCCCGGCCTCGCGCACTCGCGCTTCACGCTGCACGGCGCGTTTCCCTCCTACCGTTCCCCGATCACCAACAGCCCCACGGTTCCGCCCCAATCGTCGGGCAGCTCAGGCACACCCGGGGGAACCACCCAGTCCTCGCCGTCCACCACGAGCGAGAAGCGGTACGCTCCGGTGCCGAGGGGCAGCACGGCCTGCCAGCGGCCGCCACCCAGCTTGGTGAGCGCTTGGGGAGTCCACGCATTCCATTCGCCGGCGATCTCCACGTGCCGCGCTTGCGCGACCCGGAATATCACTCGCGTCTGCGCCGCGCCGAGCGGCAGGATCTCGAGCACGGGTCGGGGCGGGGCAAACGCGGCGCGGCGCCGGGGCGTGCCGATCCGCACCCCCAGCCGGGCGAAGAAGCCGCTGGCGAACCCCGTGATGTCCTCGGGATAGGTGCCGACGCCCGCCTCCAGCGTCGCGCCGCGCAGCACCTGCCACTCGGCGAGTAGCTGGATCCAGGGGTCGTCGGCGAGATCTCCCACGCGTACGCCGACCAGCGCGTCGAGCAGGATTCCCTGGAAGCGGAGCCCGGTGCCCAGCGTCGCGTCCGCAAACGCGGTGTCACCCGCGTCGAGTCCTGCCAGGCCGGCGTCGAAGCTCCACACGCCGGCCCGACCGTGCAGCGTCACCCGCCCCGTCAGGGCGAAGTCCGAGGTGCCGTCGATCCGCCCGAGCCACCCAGCGCTCGCACCGAGCGTGCCGAGCCACGCGTCGGCCCCGATGGCCGCGTACGCGCCCGCGAGGCCCAGTCCCGACCACCCTCCGCTCTCGAAGTAGTTGGCGTAGCCGCGGGCACGCAGGCCGAGTGCCACGGTACGGCCGACGGGCGCGAGCAGGCCCACGCTGCCCTGCAGGTCGGTGGCCCAGTACCCGCTGTCGAATGAGGAGACGTAGCCGTCCACGCTGACCCAGGCGTTGGCCGACTGCAGGGCAAGCCGTGCGCCACCCGTCGCGGCCCACCCCGTGAGCGAGTCGGCGAACCTGGTGTGTCCCCCGCCGAGCCAGACGGAGATCTGCTGCGCTTCGAGCGGTGCGGCGGCGGCGGTCCAGAGGGCCGCGCCGAGGCACGCCCAACGCCTCACGGCGTCACGGGCGTCGGGGTCCCTGGCGTCCGCCGCGTTGTCCCTCGCGCGGCTGGGATCCGGGGGGGCGACCGTGGGCTCCCTGCATCCCACCGCCGCCGAGCATCAGCTGTTCTCCCACCTGACCGGGTGACAGGCCGCGGGCCTGCATCGCCCGGGCGAGCGAGGGCATGTCCAGGATCTCGGCCACCGGCTGACCGCGGTGCATCGCCCCCGTCACGACCTCGATGGCCTGATTGGGTTCCAGGCCCTGGGCGCGCAGCGCCGTGGCGACGCTCAGGCCGTGGCCGGCGGCGGCCGGCTCCGGCGCCGCCTCGACGACGGCGCCGACGTGTTCCTGTGTGAACCCGCGTCCCATAGCTTCCGCCGCGGACGCGAGCAGTTCGCCGGGCGGATCGGCCAGGCCGCTCGCGCGCACCGCGATCTGCGCCTGCATCATGCGTGCGAAGAACTGCCGCAGCGCCGCGGTGATGCGCTGGGGCGGGACATGCTTGGCCCAACCCTCGATGGCCTTGTTGGTGATCGGCTCGGTCGGCACCCCCTGCGCCGTGGCGTCGGCGGCGAGCGCGACCACGTCACCCACCAGCTCGGGTGGGAGCCCTCGGGCTTCCAGCTGCACCCGCACGCCTTCCTGTGCCGCGAGCGCGTGAGGCGCGAGGTACAGGAGTACGACCGTTAGCAGTCCGCCGATTGATCTCATGATCTGACGACTCCCTTCGGTCCCACGACAATCACGCTGTTGGTGCCACCGAATCCGTCGTCCACTTGTGCGTGCGCGGTGGGGTCCGGAATCCAGCGCTCACCGTCCACCACGAACTGGTACTGATGCTCGCCGAGCGGCAGGGCGAGTGTGGTGGACCACACACCGCTGGCCCCGGCGGTCAGGGGGATCTGTTCGACCCGCCAGTCGTTGAACGATCCGGCGAGCCGTACGTCACGGGCATTCGGCGCCACGAGCTCGAAGCGGACGAACACCGTATCGGCCGCCACCGTCGGCGTGAGCGGCGGCGGCTCGGGCCTCAGTGGGCCGCGTACGCCCACCCAGAGGAGCACGACGGCGGCCGCGGCAGCCAGTGGCACCCAGATCGGCCGCAGGCGCACGTCGCGTGGCTCCACCAGCCAGTTCCACGCTGCTCGGCGCCGCGCCGGACGGCGGCCCCGTACCGTGGCGAGCACGGCGTCGTCCAGCGCATCGTCGAGCGCCGGTAGCGACTCGCCGTACGCCCGCGCCGAATCCAGCAGCCGGTCTGCCCGGACGCGCTCCGCATCGGGAAGCTCGCCGTGCGGCTCGCCGTCCAGATAGCGCTGTGCGTCTCTGCTGAACCGGTTCGTCTCGCTCACGTCTGCTCCCCCAAACTCGCCCGCAGCGCATCACGCGCGCGGTGCACCCGCATCTTCAAGGCGTCCACTCCCGCACCCAGGAGCTGCGCCATGTCCTCGTAACTGTGCCCGTCCACGTGCTTCAGCACGAATGCTTCGCGCTGTTCGGGCGTCAGGTCGTTCAGCGCCGCCTCGATCGCGGCTCGCAACTCAGCCTGCTCGACCAGTCCGTCCGTGCGCTCGGGAGCCGGAGGATCCACCGCTGCCACATCCGTTGTGGGCCGGCGCCGGGCGATTGCGTTATGGCACTGGTTCGTGAGAATGCGAAAGAACCACCGCCCGAAGCCGTCGGGGTCGCGCAGCGACGCCAGCGAATCGTAGGCGCGGATGAACGCCTCCTGCAGGGCGTCGGCCGCGGCATCACGATCACCCAGCATCCCGACCGCGTACCGCCCGAATTGCCTGCGGTACCGCTCGACGAGGACCCGATACAGCTCCGTGTCCCCGCCGAGCACCCGCCGCACCACCATCCCGTCGCTGAGTTCCACGGCTCCGACTACAGACTCCTCGATGATGAAAAAAGTAACGGCCCCCGAATCGGCGCGTTACCTGAGCCACCCCCGTGCGGTCCATGAAGCAGGAGGGCCGGCGCTCCGGCCCGTGTAACATCAACCGCGCAGTGGGAAGGGAGCCGGAAATGAAGATGAAGAAGAGCTTGGTGGCATCGGGCCTGGTGATGGGCGGCTTGGTTCTCGGAGTCGCCGCGTGCGGCGACGGCGGGACCGGAGCCGGCGAGTTGGCGGACGCCACGATCAGCCTACAACGGGGAACCGTGAACCCGCTGCTTCAGGAGGCGCTAGTCCTGGATACTGGCAGCGAGGGCGTTGTCGATCTCGACGGCGGCGGTCCTCCGGCGCACCGCGCCCCGATCGATCCGAGCCTAGTGGATTCGCTCATGGTGACCGTCACCACGGTGGAGGTGCTTCCCGACCCGCAGCACTTCGAGTTCGGCGAGAGGTTCGCCTGGGGCGGGCCGAACAAGGGTCAGGGCGGGCATGGACAGCACCGGTTCGGGGACGGCACCTACGACGGTGACTGGTACTCGCTTGAGGTGGTGGGGGATGGACGCATAGACCTGATGCACCTGCCGGCCGAAACGGAGAGTGGCCTGATCATCGCAACCGGGGAGATCCCGCCGGGGGTGTACTCCCACCTGCGGCTGTTCGTGAGCGACGCGATGATATGGTTCAACAGCCCCCTCGAGCGTCCCAACGGGGTCCTGTTCGAGCCCGATGTGGGCTACGAGGTAGTCATCCCCTCCGTGGAGGAGACCGGAATCAAGACGCGCATGGATCTAGAGGTGCCCGAAGGCGGAGGCGAGATCGTGCTGGTGTTCGACGACGACGACATGATGGCCCGTGCGGTGGCCATGGGTAACGGCGGGATCATCGTTGCGCCGGTGCTGTGGAGCAAGCCGCGCTGGAGGCAGGGACAGTACGGTCCGTAGAGCGACCCGCGCTCAGCTACTCAACGAGGGGCGCTGCCCGCTGCGGCGGCGCTCCTCGTATGCGTCCAGGAGCGCCTGCTTCACGGCTGGCACCCGCTGCGACAGCCGGTCGACGTCCTCGCCGGAGAGCTCGTAGAGCTGACACCCGGTGACCGCCTGCACCGTGGCGCTGCGCGGTGCCTGCGTGAGCAGCGCCATCTCACCGAAGAACTCCCCGGCGTGGAGCGACGCAACCCGCTTGGGCGGCTTCCCCGGGAAGGCCACGATCACCGCGACCACGCCTCGAGCGACCAGGAAGAGGGACGTACCGCGCTCGCCCTGACGAATCACCGTGTCGCCCGCCAGGGTGGTGCGTGGGACCAGCAGCCCGGCGACGCTCTGGAAATCCTCTTTGCTGAGGTCCTGGAAGAACGGTACTCGGGCGAGTAGGTCCTCGGGATGGGGTTCGAGTGCACCGATGGGCTGTCGCTTGAGCCGTCGTTCCTCGGCCTCGACGGCGCGCCGCGCGCTGCGCGCGACGGTGGGCGGGATCGCACCAGTGGAGGCCAGCTGCTCGATGGCGTCTGCCTCGCCGTCCAGCGCGATGCGCTGCACGGTCTGGTGCTGCGCGGCCTGCACGTACTCGGGGAAGTGCTCGGCCACACCGTCGATGCGCACCATGACGTCGCCGGCCTGTATCTCGTACACCGCGCGGCACTCGTCAGCCACCGACGCCTCCACACCCGTGAGTTCCGCCAGTCGCGTGACCTCCGCCATCACGTACTCACAAGCGTCCAGCACCGCTGTGTCGCGCTCGTAGCGTGCCGCCAGCGCGCGCAGGCGGTGGCGTTGCACCAGGCGACTGCGTGGGAAGACCTTGCCGAGCAGCTTGAGGAAGCGCGCGCCAAACCGCACCTCGATCGGGACCGCAGCCACGATCTCTCGAGGGATGTCGCCCCGCTTGAGCTGATCCCGCCTGAGGTCGACGGACAGCTCCAGCTCCCGCAGCACCGGCTCCGAGATGATGCCCCGGTCGAACATCTCCCGGTAGCGGTGCCGCTCGACGGTGAGCGCCTCCGCCCACAGCACGCGACGCATCTCGTCAGTGGCGAGTTCCAAGCGGAGCTTGTCCAGATCCTGCTCGACCGCTGTCATCTCCTCCAGGTACTGGTTCCCCACGTCGGTGATCAGCCGGTTGGAGAAGTGACCCGCCGTGCCCAACTCGTCGACCCGCGCAAAGGCCGCCCGCTTGGCCGCGAGCACCGCCTGGAGACGTCCCAGGCGCTCCACGAGGGTCGGCCGGTCGAGTCCCAGGCGGTGCATGAGGGGCTTCATCGTGACCCCGCCGGTCACGATCGTGAAGAGCACGACACCGGTGGCGAGTGCCACCAGCATGCCGCGTTGCGGGAAGTCGGCCGGGATGCTCAGCACCAGCGCCAGGGCGACGGCGCCGCGCAGGCCGCCCCAGAAGAGCACGGTCTGGTTGCGCCGGTCCACGGTCTCCGCCTTGGAGAACCGGTTCACGACCGGAATGAGGCTGTACACCGTGGCGGCGCGGGCCACCGCAACGGCGAGGATCGCCAGCCCGATGGCGCCCGCGAACGCAGCCAGGCCGCTCAGCTTTACCGTGATCCCCACGAGCAGGAAGATGAGGCTGTTGGCCACGAAGGCGGCGTACTCCCAGAATTGGTGGAGGTAGGTCCGCACTTCGGGGGCAAACCGTGTGGAGCCGAGCGTGCCGACGATGAGTCCCGCCCCCACGGTGGCCATGACCCCCGAGACGCCGAGGTAGTGGTCGGCCACAATGAACGCGGCGTACGCTACCACGGTCGAGAGCGTGACCTCCACCAGGGGCTCGTCCCGGGCGAGCGCGATGGTGCGGATCATCAGGTAGCCGATGATCACGCCCACGACCAGGCCGCCCACGAACACGACGACGAACTCGAGGACGCCCCGGCCCAGCGTTCCGGCGGCGAGCACTCCGCCCGCAAGCACTACGAGAATGAGCCGGAACAGGACGATCGCCGTCGCGTCGTTGAACAGGCTCTCCCCCTCGACCAGGATCGTGAGCCGCTTGGGCGCCCCCAGCTCCTTGAACAGGGCGATCACGGCTACCGGATCGGTGGCGGAGATCAGGGCGCCGAAGAGGAGCGCCGAGCCCAGCGGGAGCGGCGTCACCAGGCTGAGCAGCCCACCCACGATCGCGGTCGAGAGCAACAGTCCCGGGACCGCCAGGGTGAGCACCGGCGTCATGTTTTGCGACAGCAGGCGGGCATCGAGGTTGAACGCGGACTCGAAGATGAGGGTGGGCAAGAAGATGAAGAGGATGATCTCGGGGGAGAGCGTAAGCTCGTGTAGCGGTTCCAGCCACTGCACGCGCTCGGCCAGCGCCCCGAGCACCAACCCGAGCAGTACCAGACCCACGGTGTAGGGAAGGCGGGTGCGCTTCAGCCCGATGGCCGCCGCCGCCGCCACCAGCAGCAAGCCGATGACCGCAACGACGATGGTGACAACACTACCGTGCTCCATCAGCCCACCTCCCTCACCCCGACCCCACCGCTACTCCGTCGTTTGCTCGAGCTTGAACTGGGTGCCCGTGGCCCGCTGGAATCGCTTGCGCAAGCGGTCGAGCCCGTCGGGGTCGGCCATGACCACCAAGGTCATCCCGACCGTGAGGGGGGTGTCTGGGGACGGCTTGAAGGTGAACTCCCCGGTCTCCGGGTGCCGCACCGCGAGCAGCACTGCGCCCGCGACCTCGTCCGCCTTGAGTCCGCCCAGGGTCCGGTCGCTCACCTGGGCGTCCTTCGGGATCGTCACCTCCTCGACCCGCAGGGTCCCGCCCTTCTCCCGCAGCATCTTGTCGAGGAACGTGACGACCGTGGGACGCACCAGGGCCGAGGCCATGCGGAGCCCTCCGATGCGGCTGGGGCTCACCACGACGTCGGCGCCCACGGTCTGGAGTTTGATCTCGGTCTCCGGCTGCTCGGTGGCGGCGATGATGCGGGCCCGTTGCGCGAGACGGCGCGCCGTCAGCACCGCCAGGACGTTGTCCTTGTCGTTACTGGTGCAGACCACGATGCCCGCCGCTCGCTCGGCCCCCGCCTCGAGTAGGACTTCGTCGCTGCTGGGATCCCCTGCGATGCCGGGGCAATCACCCAATCGGTGATGTGCCTCGGCGAGCGCCTCGACCGTGGGGGCCACGATCACCACCTCCCGCCCCGTCCGGAGCAGCTCCTCGGCAACGTGCCAACACGCGGTGGTGTCCCCGCAGACGATGTGGTGGTCTTCCATCTCGGCAATCGTCTTCTGCATCCGTCGCCTCGCAAAGATGTTGTGCAGCTGACCTTCGATCACGAACGCGGCCGCCATCGGGACCGTGTACGCCACGATGCCCATTCCCACGAGCAGGAGCACCACCGTGAAGACGCGCCCCGCCGGGTTGTTGGACATGTCGATGATCTCGCCGAACCCGACGGTCGTAAGGGTGATGATCGTCATGTAGATGGCATCCACGACGCCCCGGCCTACACCGCCGATCAGCAGAAAGCCCAGGATCCCGACCGCGGTGACGAGCACCAGAGCCCCGAGCGCCAGCCGCAGGCGGCGGCGCAGGCGGTAGAACTCGGCCACTTCGGCGGAGCGGCCGGCGTGCCCGGGACCCGTCAGGAGGGAGGCTGCCATGCCATTCCCAATACCTCCCGGGGATGGTGCCGTCAATGGCGCCCACGCGTGCGGAGATGCAAAACGGGCGGCAGATCATTGCCGCCCGCGCGTGAGAATGGCGTGTGGGTGGACTCAGCGCTCTTCTGCGGGTCGTGGCAGGGCGTTGCGCTCCTGCGCCCGTGTGAGGACCCGCTCCATGAAGTCCACGCGCTCGCCCAGCTCGTTCATCTCGCCGCGCATCATGTCGAGCTCTTCCAGGACGAGCTCGAACTGCGGGCCGAGCTGGCCGCGCGACACGCCCTGCGGGTTGGGCTCCCACCAATGCCACACCCGCCTCTCATCGGCGTCACGGAACGAGCCGGCGGTAATGAGGATCATGTCGTACAACCACCAGAGGCCGAAGCCCCCCATGGTGCAGAGCTGCAGGATCCCTGTCGCCACCTTACCGGTGTAGAAGCGATGGGCGCCGAACACGCCGAGCGCGCCCCCGAGGATGAGGGCGACGCCGCGTGAGCGTTCGGAGAGTTCCTGCGTCGGGACGAGCGCTTCGCCAGTGGTTCCCATTGCTACCTCACCTACGGGTGGGTCGTCGCCCGGTTTCCGCGACGCGCGTTTGGGTACGAGGAAGTGTGCTGTGCAAGACGCCACAGGGCCAGTCACTTTATATTGCAAAGTACATGGCGCTGTCAAGTATGGTCGCTAAGCCGGGTTGCGTGTGCTTTTGGGCCCTGTGATATTGTGTGGTCGCGGCGGCCGGTCTGCCGTGTGTGGCGGTATCGTCTAGGGGTGAGGACGCAGCCCTCTCAAGGCTGAAACACGGGTTCGAATCCCGTTACCGCTATCCCTGCCCCCATCGTCTAGCGGTCAGGACT
>JBDGXT010000332.1:0-2318 GCA_039584455.1 Gemmatimonadota bacterium | reverse complement strand
CTCCGCCAGCATGACCTTGGCGTCTGCTGCCGGGAGGCCGCGCTGTTGATCGGGCTGCTCCGCGGCGAGGATGGCCCAGACGCTCAGCCGGATGTGATCCACGGCCATCTTGAAATCGCCCAGGACATCTCGTGACACGGTGCCGGTGGCGAGTTCGCCCTCGATCTCTTCCAGCTCAGCCTTGATCTGGTAGACCCGTGTGCCCAGCCCTGCCTTGCTCATGTCCTGCCTCCACAGGTGGTACGATCCCGAACCAGCCCCGCAGCATGGGTGCTTTCGGCAGAAGCCTCGGGCCGTGCCGCAGCTACCTGACTGCTAGCCGGCATCCGGACGGCCGATCATACCGGCTACCCGCTCAGTTGTCTGCCGGAGCGTGGAGTAGAATTGTCTGAGATCAGGAGAATCGGCGGGGATGACGCCGGCCTCGATGTCGGAGAGTGCACTGCGACAGATGTCTTCGCCCCGCTGGAGACGGAAGCGCGCAATGATCTGCTTCGTGATCAGGGTGTCGAGCCCCTGGTACTCATCGGACCACCCGGCCGTCATGATCGCCCATATACTGAGACGAACGTGGTCGATGATCGTCTTGAAGTCTGCCAGATCGTCCTGCTCCATCCCCCCCGCCGCGAGCTCCTTCTCGATCTCTTCCAGCGCGCCCCTGACCTCGTACAACCGTTGTCCGAGCGGTTTCGTCATGCGGCTCCCCGAGGTTATCGATCCTGACGGGCTCTACGCCGGCTTGTCATCACACGCGTGCTCCACAGAACTCGGGTCCAGCGCCCGCCGGCGATGAAATACCGGGGCCGTCGGATCACCACGTGTCGAGGTGACGGTGCCGGTGAGTTGCCGCTGCCGTGTCTTTCCCTCTACTCACGCAACACCGCCACCCGCGGTGACGAGCGGACCGGCCCACTCCACGCTGCTGCAAAGCTCCGGGCTCGGCAGCGAGCGTCAATGTGCGGGGCAAGATGGGAGCCGACTAGGCCCCTATGGGGACATCAGGTGCCGCAAGTGAGACATCTGGCCTCACAAATGGGCAGGTGAATTACGACGGTGTTTGTCGTGTTGTCGGCGCGGGCGCAGACGTCGCGCGATGGGACCGGAAGTGAGGCATCCAGACGGCGCTCAGCACTCAACCCGCCGACCGCAGCGCACCCACTTTACCGAGTTGCGGTTCCTCATGGTTCTCGCCGGAAGTGTGCCGGCGTGTTACGTGCAGGTTGGCCATTCGCAGGTTCCCGTTGAGCATCGCCCCTTCCTCCACCGCGATGCGCGGCGTCACGACGTCGCCCTGGACGGTGCACCCGGTGCGCAGCACCACCAACTCGTCGGCGAGGATCTGCCCGTGCATCTCGCCGCCGACAATTGCCTGGCGCGTCATGATGTCACCCTCGACGACGCCATCCGGTTCGACCAGCACCTGGCCGTCGGCGCGGATATTGCCGTTCACTCGACCGGCAATCCGCAGAACGCCGTCGATCTCGATCCCACCCGTGATCCGCGTCCCGGCTGCGACGATGGATAGTTCCTGCTCCTGATCTCTTGGGGAGAGGCTCGGCGCATGGCGGGCGCTGACCTTTGCTGACCGCAACACTCCCATCGTTTCCCTCCGTGCTGGACATCCCTGCGCTCACGCCACGCTGGTGTGCAGCGCGGGATGTCTCGCGACCAACCTAATCGCCTCCGGAAAGAAGGTTGGTGAGCTTGGTCACCGTGATACGTGGCGTGACGGTGTGAAGCAACGCGGTCCTCCCCGAAGGTGATTTGGGACGGGGTTGGTCGGAGTTCGCATGTGACACGACAGCGCCCCCAGCCCGATTCCTAGCTCAGGCTCCATTCACCCAGACCGGAGGAAACGAGAAAAGTCGCACTCCAACCGGACCGGAATTGGGGGCAACCGCCCGAGCCCGAGCCCGCCCCAGTCTGCCTGGTCCGGCCGATGGGGAGCACCCTGAGCCGAAGGCGACCGAATGTCCCATGTTCGACACCTCTCGCCCCAGTTGGGGCCTATCTGCATGGCTGCACAAACACCATTCTGGCAGGGAAAACGCGGGTGGAGAGCGAGGCGTCGTTGACGATTGGTCCGGCGGCTGTGTGGCGGTGCCACCCGTCGCCGGCATTGGAACCTAGGGACACCCAGTGGCTGGCTGATGGCCAAGTGGCGAGTGGAGTACCGAGCTGGCGGCAGGGTCCGAACGGCGATCGTAGAAGTGCCCGGCGAGGACACGGACCCCTGTCGAGCTCGGGACATCCTCGAGAGTGGTGAGCTGCTACCCCACGTCTACTTCGTGCCTGGTAGCATCGTCCAAGTCGAACGG
>JBDGXT010000331.1:0-2989 GCA_039584455.1 Gemmatimonadota bacterium | reverse complement strand
GTCGTGGGATCCTGGCTCGCCAGGGTGCGGGATGGGCTACGGGCGCTGGGTGCAGGGTAGTGCGGCACCCGGGTGATCAGTTGGGCGCGGCCGGGAGGGCGGCGGGGATGATGTGCTCGCGCGGGATGTTCTCGATCATCCAGCGCTGCTGACCGGTCTGCGACCGGTAGTGCGCCGTCGTGATGACGGCCATGTCGAGGTCCGGCACCAGGAATACGTGCTGACCGCCGAAGCCGCTGGTGTAGGGAACCTCGAAGCCCTGCATGAGCTGGTACCACCACTGGTATCCGTACTGCACCTCACCGTAGGCCGTGATGCGGGGCTGGGTCGCCTCGGCGACCCACTGGCTGGACACGACCTGCTCGCCCTCCCACATGCCCTGTTGCAGGAACAACAGCCCGAGCTTGGCCAGGTCTCTGCCCCTCAACCACAGGCCGCCGTGCACGTACAGCTCCCCGTAGGGAGAGGAGCTCCATAGGTACGTCGTGATGCCGAGTGGGCCGAACAGGTGCCGTTCGGCGAACACGTCGGCATCCACTCCGGCCACGTTCCGCAGGATGGCTCCGAGCGCCATGGTGCAGCCGCTGTGGTACCACCACCCGGTCCCGGGGTCCGCCACCATCGGTTTACTCAGAGAGTAGGCTACGTAATCGGGACTCAGGTTGCCGATGGGACTCATGTTGAGCACGTGCCAGAGGAGAATGTCCTGTTTGGCCGGGGTGCGGTATTGGTCGTACTCCGGCGGCAGCAGGTCGAAGAGCGGGACGTCGACACCGCTGATGAGCCCGCGGTCGATGGCGATGCCGATCAGGGTGGACGTGAAGCTCTTGGTTGTCGACTGCAGGTTGTTCAGTGAGTCTCTCGTGAAGCCGTTGAAGTACTCCTCCAACACGAGCTTGCCGCTACGCACGATCAACAAGCCGTGCATGAACCAGTAGGAGTCCTGGTAGAGTGAGTCGAGCAGCACCCGGAGTGCAGCGAGATCGAAGCCCTCGTCCTCCGCTGAACCGACCTGCCAGGCGTCGCCCAGCGCCTGTGGCACCCGGTAGCGCCACCGCAGCGAGATCCCGATCTCGAAGGCCTGATTGGCGCCCCGGTCGTCCCACACGCCAACGCCGATGCGGTGCTCGCCGACCGTGACGGTGTTGGTGTACCAGGTGTGTGTGTAGGGGCTCGTGGAGTCGAGTGCCACGGGGCGTCCGTCGACGTAGAACCGGACGTGGCTCACCGACCCGTCGAGGTCTTCGACTTGGAACTCGATGTGGATGGTGTCGCCGCGATAGAGCGTGGCGTCACCGACCGGTCGGATGAAGGATCCCGAGGGGGGGAGGTTGTCGGGCCCACCCGTCGAGGTGCAGGCGGCTACCGCGAGCGCGATGACCGTGAGATTGGAGGCGTAACCCTTCGACATCGATCCACCCAGGCCCTGGTACCTATGGGAAACCTAGTCGGTTCCGGCCGTGGTGATACGGGGCCGTCAGTCGGTCGGACCTCCCTGCTGGTGCCAGTCGATCTGCCAGCGCACATCGTCCAGCGTTCCACCCAGATCGCGGGTCTTCTCCAGGTCCGTGCCGGTCTCCCACATTTGGATCGCGTCCTGGCTCGAAACGACGTCTCCCACGACGCCGGACGACTGTTCTTCCTCGGGCTGTAGTGCGTCGGCCAACTGCTGGGCGCCGGCATGGTTCTCCACGATCAGCCGCACCTCGACGAGCTGCGTACCGGCCCTATCGGCGAGGCTCCGCAACGCTTTGAGCGCGCTGGCCAACAACTCGGTGCTCATCCGACCTCCCTCGCGGGCTGGGTTCTGAGGGCGCAACGGTGTAATCGCAAAGGTATGGGAGCAGGGGGGGCGTGGCGAGGGGCAGGGTCGCCCGTTGCAGGCGGGCGATCCCGGGCGGTAGCTTCACGGAGACGGCCCCACGGCCCAATGCCGTCTTGCGGAGGACCCCATGTTGCGATTCGGAACCACGCTCGCGCTGGTGATTGCGCTTGGGATGATCACGGCGCCGTCGGTCGCCGGGCAGGATCGTCCGGCCGCCGTCACCGACTCCGTGATCGAGATCGGCTCCATGGTGTTCCGTGAACGTGGCGGGTGTGCCGATTGCCACGGCCGGCGCGGCGAGGGCTCGGAGGCCGGTCCCTCCCTGCGGGACGGGGAGTGGACGAGTGGCTCGGGCACGTACGAGGAGATTCTCGAGGCGGTGGTGCATGGCAAGCCCCGCCACGAGACCGAGACGGGCGAGCCCATGCCGATGCGCGGCGTGTCGGAGTTGAGCGATAGCGACGTCCGCGCCGTGGCGGCGTACGTCTGGGCGATCAGTCACCCCGGACGCTGACGGCAGCTGACGCTAATCCGTGTGCCCCCACCATCCATCAGATGATGGAGTGCCCATGCGACAAGTGACGAAGTTTGCCCTGAGCGCGAGCCTGACGGTTCTGTGGACCCTGCTGATCACGCCGATGGTGCTGGCTCAGAACAGCGCACCGGTTGTCGAGCGTGCAGTCGCCGGCACGCAGGATGCCGTTTACTACCCCGGAAAGGGCGACGACTGGGAACGACGTCGGGCGGAGGACGTGGGGATGGACCCGCTCGAGCTGGCGGGGGCCGTCGAATTCGCCCGCAGCAGTGAGACTGAGGCGCCGCGCGATCTGGAGCGAAACCACTACCTGGGTTTCGGGCGGGAACCCCACGGCGAGGCGATCGGACCGTTCAAGCCGCGCGGCGACCAGACGGGTATCATCGTGCGGCACGGGTACATCGTGGCCGAATGGGGCGAGCCGCACCGCGTGGACATGACGTTCAGCGTAACCAAGAGCTTCCTCTCGACCACGGTGGGGCTAGCGTGGGATCGGGGCATGATCCGCGACCTCGACGATCCGGTGAAGGGCTACGTCCCCACGGACCACTTCGACTCGGAGCACAACCGCAAGATCACGTGGGACCACCTGCTGCGGCAGACCAGCGACTGGGAAGGGACGCTGTGGG
>JBDGXT010000330.1:0-4531 GCA_039584455.1 Gemmatimonadota bacterium | reverse complement strand
CGCGTCCCGTCGGCATGCGCGCTGGACTCGTCCTCGCGACTGCGGTCCTTCTCACGGCCGCGCTCACCTCGACGCGACCCGACGACGCGCTTCCCACGGTTCGCTTCAACGACAACGTCGAGCCAGCGGGCACGCTGCAAAACGGAGTGCTCACCTTGCAGCTCACGCTGGAGCGTGGCGTGTGGCACCTGCTTGGAGCGGACGAGCCGGGTGGGCAGGTCGTGGCCTTCGCCGAAGAGGGTGAGGCGCCGCAGACGCCCGGTCCCATGATCCGCGTCCCCCTGGGCACCGAGATCCACGTGAGCGTGCGGAATCCGCTGGAGTCGACGCTGGTGGTACACGGTCTCTCGTCCCGGCAGGCCGACGCTGCGGATAGTCTCATCGTTCCCCCGGGAGAGCTGCGGGAGGTCCACTTCTCCGCGGACGCCGTGGGCACTTCCTACTACTGGGGAACCACCACGGGAGCGCCATTCCTGGAGCGGTTCTACGAGGACAGCCCGCTCACCGGGGCGCTGATCGTCGACCCCGCGGAGGGGAATGTGGTGCCGCCGGATCGTGTGTTCGTGATGGGAGTTTGGGTCGGTGGGAAGAATGCCCAGGGAGAGCCCGACTGGGGTGTCGAGTTCCTGGTGATCAACGGTCGGCCGTGGCCGCTCACCGAGCGGCTCACGTACGAGATGGGAGACTCGGTACGATGGCGCATCGTCAACGCCACGCCGTTCCCTCACCCGATGCACCTGCACGGCTTCTTCTATCGTGTGAACGCCCGCGGGGACATTGGGCGTGACACGGTCTACGACTCGGGCCAGCAGCGCATGGCGGTGACCGAGCTGATGCGGCCGGGCACCACGATGTCGCTTGCCTGGTCGCCCGACCGTCCGGGCGGCTGGGTGTTCCACTGTCACCTCAACTGGCACGTCGTCGCGAACGCGTCGCTGGGTCCCGAGCGGGTGACCGGAGAGGAGCGCGACGAGCACCTGCTCCGGGGTCATCACGACGGTGATCCCAACAAGCATGTGGTGGAAGGCATGGGCGGGCTCATGCTCGGCATGTACGTCAATCCGCCGGAGGGGTGGGTGCCCGACGAGCCTAAGCGGCGGGAGCTGCGGCTCTTCGTGCACTCCGACTCGGTGGCGGGGGACGAGCGACCGCACTTCGCTTACGTGCTCCAGCAAGGCGACACCGAGCCCGCGCCGGACTCGCTGAGGATTCCGGGATCGCCCATCGTGCTGTGGGAAGGGGAGCCCACCAGCATCATGGTGCTCAACCGCAGCGGCGAGCCGACGCAGGTGCACTGGCACGGCCTAGAGATCGAGAGCTACTTCGACGGGGTCACCGGTGTCGGCGGCTACCCGAACCGCCTCACTCCGGCGATCCTGCCCGGCGATTCGTTCGAGATGCGCATCACGCCGCCGCGCGCCGGGAGCTACATGTATCACACACACGTCAACGACATGCGCCAGCAGACCGCTGGGCTGTATGGTGCTTTTCTCGTGCTCGAGCCGGGCGAGGCGTGGGATCCCGACAGGGATCGCACGGTGCTCCTGTCCAACTCTCCTTCATTCGGCGTGTGGCTCAACGGCACCCCCAAGCCGCAGCCGACCGAGCTCCGCGTCGGCACGGCCTACCGGCTCCGGCTGATGAACATCACCGTGCAGAACCCCGGGCTGCGTGTGCGGCTCGTGCGCGATGAGGCCCTCGTGCACTGGCGGCCGCTGGCCAAGGACGGCTACGACCTGCCGCCGCATCAGATGGTATCGCTCACGGCGGACCAGACGGTGAGCATCGGCGACACCTACGACTTCGAGTTCGTGCCCGACGCGCCCGGGGAGCTGCACCTCGAAGTGCGGACGGGCTTGGGCAGGTTGCTGGTGGACCAGATCGTGCGCGTGGTGCGGTGAGTGACCGTCTGACTGCCGCCCTGGCCGACCGTTACACCATCGAGCGCGAGCTCGGCGCCGGTGGGATGGCCACTGTGTATCTGGCCCATGACATCAGGCACAACCGCAAGGTTGCCCTCAAGGTCCTCAAGCCCGAGCTCGCCGCCGTCGTGGGAGCAAGCAGGTTCCTGCGTGAGGTCGAGGTCACCGCCAACCTGCAGCACCCGCACATCCTGCCGCTGTTCGAGTCCGGCGAGGCCGATGGGTTCCTGTACTACGTGATGCCGTTCGTGGAGGGCGAGTCGCTCCTGATGCACGATGTGGCCGATGCGCTGGCGTACGCGCATGCGCGCGGCGTCGTGCACCGGGATATCAAGCCCGACAACGTCATGGTGTCCGGGCGTCACGCCGTCGTGATGGATTTTGGCGTTGCGCGGGCAGTGAGCGAGGCCGCCGATCAACAGGCACTCACGACGGTCGGCATGGCGGTCGGCACGCCGGTATACATGGCGCCGGAACAGGCCCTTGCGGATCCCGCGATCGATCATCGGGCGGATATCTACGCGCTTGGGGTCATGGGCTATGAGTTGCTGACCGGCGCGCCCCCGTTCTCCGGCCGGGCTCCACAGCAAGTTCTGGCCGCGCACATCAGCGAGGCACCCGAGCCGCTCGCCAAGAAGCGGCCGGAAGTGGGTAGGGGTTTGGCGGATGTCGTGATGCGTTGCCTCGCCAAGCAGCCGGACGATCGCTGGAGGACCGCCGACGAGGTCGCGCACCGGCTCGAAGCGCTCGCGACCCCGCATGGTGGTACCTCGGCGGTGAGGGCAGTGACCTCGAAGCCCACGAGTTGGGCCATCGCGGTGGTCGGCACGGTCGCGATCGTGGCCGCGGTCGCCATCGGGATCATGCGCGAGAACTCTGAGCCCGCTGCAACGGTGTCGTCCTCCGCCAGTACCTGGGTGAGGGCATGGTCAATCTGTTAGCGGCGAGCATGGACGGTGCCGGCGATCTCAGGAGCGTCGATCCCCGCGCCGTCATGGCGCAGGTGAGGCAGGAGGAGCTTGGGGAGATCGCGCCGGCCCAGGCCGCCCGCATGGCGCGGGGTTTCGGCGCCGGGCTCTTCATTCTGGGCGACATTGTGCAGGTGGGCGACCGCCTCAGGATCGACGCGGCGCTATACGGCCTGCAAGGCGAATCCGAACCCGCGGGAACGGCGACGGTGGACGGCGAACCCGACAGCATCCTCGGGATGGTGGACCGCGTGGCCTCCCAGCTGTTGGCGTCCGGGGCCGCCGGGAGTGCATCGCGCGTCACGCAACTCGCCGTCGTCACCACCTCGTCGCTGACAGCCCTCAAGCTCTACCTGGAGGGAGAAGGCGCGTTCCGGGAGGGACGGTTCGATCCCGCCGTCGATGCGTTCCAGGCGGCAGTTGACGCCGATAGCCAGTTCGCGCTGGCCTTCTACCGTCTCAGTAACGCAGCGGAGTGGGCCCTGCGGCCCGACATCGCCGAGCTTGCCGCCGAGAGGGCGGTGCAGCTTGCGGACCGGCTATCCGACCGGGATCGGCGCCTGCTCGAGGGGCTGCTCGCCCATCGGGAGGGCCGCGCCCGCGAGGCCGAGCGCGTGTTCCGTGCGGTGGTGGGCATCTGGCCCCTGGACGTCGAAGCGTGGCTCCAGTTGGCCGAGGTGCAATTCCACTACGGCCCCCTGCGGGGTGAGTCCGTAGCCCGATCGCGGGAAGCGTTCGAGCGCGTGCTGGCACTCGAGCCTGACAACCCCATTCCCCTCATCCACCTGCTCCGGCTCGCGGGCCGGTCCGGCGATGTGGTCGCGGTGGACTCGCTTGGCGCGCGCCTCTTCCAGCTCACGCCCGAGAGCCCCCGGTCGCTCGGGATTGCGGCGCTGCGCGCAATGGTCCCGCCCGATTCCGGGCGGCTCGCGGCGGTCGCGGCCGAGATCCAGCGTGCGCGCGAGGCTGAGCTCCCGACGGCGACGTTCAATGTGGCCACCTGGACCGACGACTTCGGGGAGATTCGCGCGCTGCTGGAACTGGGGACTGCGCCGTCCCGTTCGGGCGTGGTGCGTGCCCTGGCGCACGTCCACCTGGCCTATCTCGAGACTACGCAGGGCCGGTTTGCGGTAGCTCGCCGCGAGTTGGCGGCGGCGGGGGCGCTGAACCGCCACCTCGCGCTGGAGCACCGCGCGCTGGTGTTGCTGCAGCCGTTCGTGCCCACGTCGCGGACCGAGCTGGAGGCGCTGCGCGACACACTCGAGGCCTGGGATGCGGAGCGCGCCCCGCAGAGCCCGATTCCTACCGCCTACTTCGCGGTCAACGACGAGATCCATGCCGGCATCCGCCTCTATCTGCTGGGTCTCGCGCACGCACGGCTGGGAGAGCTGGCAGCGGCCACAGCATTGGCCGAGCAGCTCGCGCGCCTTCCGGGAACGCCCTCGGCGGTGCCGGTGTATCGCGGCCTGGCGGACGGCGTGCGCGCGGCGGTAGCCGAAGCACGGGGGGACCTGGCGGAGGCCGCGCGGCTACTCGAGGGTGTGGAGCAGATCGGCAATTACGAGAGCGCGCTGTTCTCGCCGTTCCGCTCGCGCGTGGCTGACCGCTATCGTCGTGCGGTGCTGCTCGACTCGCTG
Organism: Gemmatimonadota bacterium; assembly: GCA_039584455.1. Classification (GTDB taxonomy): domain Bacteria; phylum Gemmatimonadota; class Gemmatimonadetes; order Gemmatimonadales; family GWC2-71-9; genus WVYX01. The sequence continues at coordinate 4 of JBDGXT010000330.1, read as the reverse complement.
GGGC
>JBDGXT010000329.1:0-2330 GCA_039584455.1 Gemmatimonadota bacterium | reverse complement strand
GCCGCCCGTCGGCCGCGTAGACCTTGAGCGCCTGGGTGGGGCGGTACGACTCCAGCACCCCGATGGAGGGACAGGCGTTCCCCGCACAGGCACGGGTCCAGCCACCGTACGCCAGCCCGAGCCCCAGCCCCAGCCCGGCGACGGTCAGGAGGCCCGCGAGTTGCCAGGTCCGGCGCGACCAGCGCCAGGGCAACAGGGGGCCCAGGCGCAAGCCCTGCGGCGAGGGGGAGCTAGTGGGGATCGGTTCCATATGGCCTGCGCACCAGTCTAACGTAGTGAGGGCCGGTTCCGCTTGCCAGCGGGGAGGGGCTCGCTATGTTGCTTGGCGACACCGAGCTACAATGGCAAAGACCAATTCGATCACGGCCTTTCTCGACGAGCTGACCTGGCGCGGCCTGGTGGAGAACCAGACGCCGGGCTTCAAGGAACGGCTGTCCAAGGGGCCGATCACCGGCTACGCGGGATTCGATCCCACCGCCCGCAGCCTGCAGGTCGGCAACCTGATACCGGTCATGCTGCTGGCGCACCTGCAGCGCGCCGGCGGCAAGCCGCTCGTCGTCGTGGGTGGCGGCACCGGGATGATCGGCGACCCCAGCGGACGGTCGTCCGAGCGCCCCCTGCTGGATGAAGACGCCATCCGCGAGAACACCGAGCGCCAGCGAAAGCAGCTCGAGCGGTTCCTCGACTTCGGTGCCGGGGCCACCGATGCCGAGCTGGTGGACAACCTCGCCTGGCTCAGCCCGCTCAACCTGCTCGCCTTCCTGCGCGATACCGGCAAGCACTTCACCCTCTCGTACATGCTGCAGAAGGAGTCGGTGAAGAGCCGGCTGGAGGAGGGCATCTCGTACACCGAGTTCAGCTACATGTTGCTCCAGGCGTACGACTTCCTGCATCTGTACCGCGAAAAGCGTTGCGAGCTCCAGCTCGGCGGCTCCGATCAGTGGGGCAACATCACTGCGGGCCGCGAGCTGATCCGGCGAGTGGACGGCGGCGAGGCGCACGGGCTCACGGCGCCGCTGCTCACGACGCCCTCGGGCGGCAAGTTCGGCAAGTCCGAGGAGGGGGCCGTGTGGCTCGATCCGGAGCTGACCACGCCCTACCGGTTCTACCAGTTCTGGGTGAACGCGGACGACCGCGACGTCCAAGCCTACTTCCGGGCGCTCTCCTTCCGCACGCGCGACGAGATCGCCGATCTCATGGAGCAGCACGCCGGCAACACCGGCGGGCGCATCCCACACAAGGCCCTCGCGACGGAGGTGACCGAGCGGGTGCACGGCGAGCAGGCCGCAGCAAGCGCGACCGGAGCATCACAGGTGATGTTCGGCGAGCTCGACCCGCAGGAGGCGGACGCGGGGACGTGGGAGATGCTGGTGAACGAGTTGCCCGGCGGAGAGATCGCGCTCGAGGGCGACGTTTCCGCGGTGGATCTCGTGGCCGGCTCCTCCCTCGCCAAGTCGAAGAGCGAAGCGCGGCGCTTGCTGCAACAGGGTGGGATCTCGGTGAACGGGGAGCCGCTCGCCCTCGAGGGCACCGTGGGCCCCGACCGGCTGCTCGCGGGACGCTACCTCTGGCTGCGGCGCGGCAAGAAGGCCGACTTCATCTTCACAGCGTCGACCTGATCCGGTCGGCCATCACGTCGAGCGCCGCGCGCTCGGCCTCCTGCGGGTACCCCTTGGGAAAGCGCAATCCAAACGTGTCGTCCTCGTAGCGGGGCAGCACGTGCAGGTGGAGGTGCAACACCTCCTGCCCCGCCGCCTTCCCGTTGGCCGTCCACACGTTGAAGCCCGCCGCGTCCGTGGCCCGCACCACGGCGGGCGCGATCTTGCTGCTCAACTCGAACAGCCGACCCGCCAGCCCTTCGGGGCACGACTCCAGATCCTCGATGTGCCGTCGCGGCACGATGAGCGCGTGGCCCGCATGGACCGGAAAGAGATCCATGAACACGACGGCGTCCTCGTCCTCGTAGACGACGCTGCGTGGCGCCCGGCCCTCCAGGATTGCGCAGAAGATGCAGTCGGTCATCAGGAACCCCGCAGGATGTCCACGACCCGCTCGATCTCATCGACCGTGTTGTAGCAGTGGGGCGACAGCCGGATCGAACCCTCGCGCAGCGCGCCCACCACGCCCGCCTGCTTCAGGGCGTGGTACGACTCGGCCACGTTCTCCGTCTTGACGCACACGATGGAGCTGGCGTGGCACTCTTCGGTCGGCGAGCACAGGCCGATGGCTCCCTCGGCGGCGGCCTCGAGCAGCGGGCGCCGCAGCTCCCGCAGGTACGCCGCGATCCGGTCGATGCCGAACTCCAACAGCATCCCGATGCTCTCGGCCAT
>JBDGXT010000060.1:0-9304 GCA_039584455.1 Gemmatimonadota bacterium | reverse complement strand
CCGCGCGGCATCGCCCGGCTCGCCGTGTACTACGCGACCCAACTCATCATCCTCGCGCTCATCGTGCGCGTGGTCGGCTCGTGGTTCGGGGTGGGGCGCTACCGCGGTTGGATGCGGCCGTTCTATTGGCTCACGGACTGGATCGTGGAGCCCCTGCGGCGCATCGTTCCCCGGGTGGGGATGTTCGACCTCACACCGATCATCGCGTGGCTGGCGTTGGTCGTGCTGCAGGGGATTCTCTTGAGTTTCATCTAGGGGAACGGCACAGCGGGGTGTCGCACCCTCCCCGTCCTCATGACTCGAGCGAGCCGATGTCGGCACCATCCACCGTCCTCACCATCCACGTCCAACCCAAGGCCAAGACCACCGAGGTCGTCGGGTGGCACGGCGACGCCGTCAAGATCCGTGTGGCGGCTCCGCCCGTGGAGGGAGCGGCCAACGAGGCCTTGGTGCGGTTTCTCGCGGAGCAGCTGGGTGTCCCGCGCACTGCGGTGCGGGTCGTGAGCGGCGCGACGGCGCGACGCAAGTGGCTCGCCATTGACGGTATCGAGCAGCAGCGGGTGTTGGAGCTGCTCGGACTGGGCTGACCGCTGGGGCTCGACAGGCGCCGCACCACCAATCTGAGCCACGAACGTGCGTTTCTCCAACGATTTGGAGGTAGCCGTGCTCGACGAACTGCTGGACGCCTGGCGCACCAACAACCGGATCAACCTGTACCTGATCGACCACATTAGCGCCGCGGGCATGAAGTGCACCCTGTCCAAGCGCGGCGGGCGGGACGTGGCCCGGCAGTTCGGCCACATTCACAACAACCGGGTGTGGCACCTCGAGAAACGGGCGAAGGATCTCTCGCAGGGCTTGGTGAAGTTCGCAACGAAGGTCACGCCTACGAAAGCCCAACTCAAAGCGGCCCTCACCGCCTCAGGTAACGCCGTGGAGTCTTTCCTGGAGGGAGTGCTCTCAGGGGCGCCGAAGCGGCGCGGTCTGAAGAAGGGGGTGTTCGCGACCTTCGGCTACCACGTCGCGCACGAGAGCCACCACCGTGGCAACATCCTGCTCACGCTGAAGGAGTGCGGCCACGGCCTCGACAAGAACGTGCAGTATGCGATCTGGGGGTGGGATCAGATGTGAGTCCTCCGCCGGACTTGCGCCAAGGCCTCCGCAGGCGAAGGAACAAGACAAGGATGTGATGGCGGGTCGCGCCAGGCAGTTGAGCACATCGCTTGGCCCCACCATCATCTGATGAGAACTCAAGCCGCCGCACTCCGCAACAACATCGCCGTCTGCTCTGGTGCCATTGTGGTTATCGCGGTCCCCGACGCCAGCTCGAAGCCACCAGGTACCGTGAGACGCGGCTGAATTCGGGCGTGCCACGTGAAGTGCTCCAGCGACTCCATGCCGAGCGGCGCCGAGAAGATCACGACGTTACAGTCTGGGTCGTCGAGCGCCGCAGCAGTGCGGCGCAGTGCATCGTGCAAAGCAGTCCCGAACGCTGCCAGCTCGGCGTCACTCGCCTCACCGAAGCTCGCCCCGCTCCTCTCAGAGATCACCCACGACTCCCCCGACCACTGTGGCGCATACGGGGCGAAGACCAGAAGCCCCTCAGGCTCGTTGATCAAGCGCACCTCGGCCTCGCGCTCTGCCGCGACGACGTCGGCATAGACCGAGGTGCCATGGGCGTTCCAGTGCCGTTCCGCTACCTCCAGCATGCGACGCAGATACCCCGGTACGACCGGAGCGGCGGCGAGCTGCCAGTGGGGGTGGGTGAGCGAGGCGCCGGCGTGGGGTCCGTGGTTCTTGAACAGCGAGAAGTACTCCAACCCGGGGGATGAGCGGAACTGCCTGTGCCGCTCACGCGCGGCGAGGAACACCTCGGTCAAGGTCTCGTGGCGCTCAGGGGCGAGACGACTGTGGTGCCTCGGTCCCTCCACGATCACCTCATAGTGCCCCTTCGCCGGCATGCTGGCGTGGAGCGCGTCACTCGCTTCGTGTTCGTCGGGCAGGTCCGGCACCAGCGCCGGGTACTTGTTCGGCACCACCCGGATCTGCCAGCTCGCTCCGGGCGGTCGCCGCAGGATCTCTGGTGGGGTCTGCTCCTCGTTGCCGGGACAGAAGGGACAGGATGGATCGCGCTCGGCTTCGTCCGCACCCGCCGAGCGCGCTGTTGCGCCCGGCCGCCGGGCCCGCTCGGACGCCACGATCACCCACTCGTCGGTGGTCGGGTCGCGCCGGAACTCAGGCACCCCCCGCACTCTCCGCGTTGTTGTTGGGGTGGGCCCGCAGGAAGCGCTCCGGGTCCTGAAGGAACTGGTCGCGGCTCTCGGTGGAGATGAAGTAGTAGGTACGGCCGTCGTGCTCGGTCGTGTAGGCCACCTCCGGATCGACCGCGCGGCCGCTCACCGGGTCGCGCACCTCGCCGGTGAGACCGATCATCGCAGCCGGGGTGTCGATCGACGGCTTCCCCAACACCGACTCGAACAGCCGCATCTCGTCGGCCATCATGCGGGTGAGCAGGAAGCGGTCGCGCACGAGCTCGCGCCCGCTCATGGCCAGCTCCAGCGCGCGACCGCGATCCCGAATCAGTCTCAGCACCTCCTCGGCGCACTCCTCCACGGTCTGCACCAGCGCGCCCCCGACCCCTCCCTCCATCTGCAGGGGAATCCCGCCCGAGGCGCGTGCGACCATGGGGGTGCCCTTCCACAGCGTTTCGGAGACCACGAGACCGAACCCCTCGCGGGTGGAGAGCTGGATCCCCGCATCGGCCATCCGTTGGAACGCGTTGACCTCGATGTTCCCCACGCCCGTGAGGTTCGTGAAGATGAAGAGGTCGGGATCCTTGTCCCCCTCCTCGCGGATCTCCTCGTAGATGTCCCAGCCCTCGGGATCGTCCAGCGCCATCGACCCTACCAGGGCAAGCTGCAGGTCCGGGACCTCCCGCTTGACCAGGCGATACGCCTCGATCACCCCCACCGGATCCTTCCACGGATCGAACCGGCTCACCTGGGTGATGAGCGGTCGGTCGCTATCCACTCCGATCCACTGCAGCACCGCATTGGCCAGCTCGGGCGGCAGCTCCATGTTCTTGGGGCTCTCCGGGTCGATGGCGGGCGGGATGATCTCCACGCGCTTGATCGGCATGTCCGGCGGCACGAACCCGCCGAGCGTGAACACGGCCGCGTGATACTCCGCCAGGAACGGACGCAGGAACTCCCAGTGGGTCGGATTGGGTTGGGAGGTGTCGATATGGCAACGCCAGACCCACTTACCCGAGCGACGGTTGCCGTACTCCAGCAGGCCGGCCGGCTGCGGGTCGTGGATGAAATACAGGTCGTACTCCTCCTCCTGCAGCGCCGCGTTGAGCTTGGCGTTCTCGATGTAGACCTCGCGGTCCGTCGGCGTGAGATCCCGCATCGATCCCTGCAAGCCGTTGTGCATCGCCTTGGTGGCCCGAAAGAACGCCTCACCTCCCGAGATGACCCGCCAGTCGACGTCGATCCCCAGATCGCGCAACAGCGGGATCTCGGCGCGCAGCAGCTCGACCACCCCGCCGCCAAACGGCGTCGCGTTGACGTGGAGGATCCGGGCATCGCGCAGTGGCTCGGCCAGCTCGCGCAACTGCTCCACGACCTCCCGGCCAGCGCTGTGCTCGTAACCGGCAATGTGGTTGCGGCCGACGTCGACCTTCTGGAGCATGGCTGGGTTCGGACTCCGCTGCTGGGGTGGGCGCCGGCGCGTACCGGCATGTCACGGCACATTATCGCGCGGGGCCACCCGTGGCGCAAACGGCCCGCAGGCTGTACATTGCAGTTACAATTGAGATCGTGGTGATTTGCGGCGTATTGCGGCCACGTTAAACAAGTCGCTAAAAAGCTTGCCCCCCGGCGCGCATCTAGCGACCGGGGCTTTCTTTATGGGGATGGGAGAGGGGGAAGGTACGACATTCCCCTGGCACTCCTCCCTGACCAAGGGGAGCGGCGGCGAATGACGAATCGCCTCCAACAACTCCGTCAAGCGATCCACTCGCGCATCCTCGTACTCGATGGCGCGATGGGGACCATGATCCAGTCCTACGGGTTGGAGGAGGCGGACTTCCGCGGGTCACACTTCGGCGATCATCCCGCGCCGCTGGAAGGGAACAACGACCTCCTGTCGCTCACCCGTCCCGACGTGATCGAGGCGATCTACACCGCCTACCTCGAGGCGGGCGCGGACATCATCGAGACGAACACGTTCAGCGCCCAGGCCATCTCCCAGGCGGACTACGGAACGCAGGACGCGGTCCGCGACATGAACCTCGCTGCCGCGCGACTGGCCAGGGAGGCAGCGGATCGCATCACCGCCAAGGATCCGGCGAAAGCCCGCTTCGTGGCCGGCTCTTTGGGACCCACGAACCGCACCGCGTCCATCTCGCCGGACGTGAGCAACCCTGGCTTCCGCAACGTCACGTTCGACCAGCTGGCTGCGGCCTACGCTGAGCAGGTGGAGGCGCTGCTCGAGGGTGGGGTGGATCTGCTGCTGGTCGAGACGGTGTTCGACACCCTGAATGCCAAGGCCGCGCTGTTCGGGATCCAGCAGGTGCTGGAGCGGGCGGGTCGAGAGGTGCCGGTCATGGTCTCCGGCACCATCACCGACCTCTCGGGCCGTACCCTCTCCGGACAGACCACCGAGGCGTTCTGGATCTCTGTGAGCCACGTGCGCCCGTTCAGCGTGGGCCTCAACTGCGCGCTGGGTGCCAAGGAGCTGCGGTCGCACGTCGAGGAGCTCTCAACCATCGCCGACACCTTCGTCTCCTGCCACCCCAATGCGGGACTCCCCAACGAGTTCGGCCAATACGACCAGACTCCGGAGGAGATGGCGACCGTGCTCGGCGAGTTCGCTGCCAGTGGCTTCCTCAACATCGTGGGCGGCTGCTGCGGCACGACGCAGCACCACATCCGGGCCATCGCGGAGGCCGTGGCACCGCACCCTCCGCGACCGATCCCCGACATCGAGCCCTATGCGCGTCTCAGCGGGCTCGAGCCTTTGGTCCTGCGGCCCGATACGCTGTTCGTGAACGTCGGGGAGCGCACCAACGTCACGGGCTCGTCGCGCTTCGCCAAGCTCATCGCCGACGATGACTACGAGACGGCACTCGAGGTGGCCCGCCAGCAGGTGGCCAACGGCGCGCAGATGATCGACGTCAACATGGACGAGGGACTGCTCGACTCGGCGGAGGCGATGCAGCGGTTCCTCAACCTCGCGGCCGCCGAGCCCGACATCGCGCGCGTGCCGGTCGTGGTGGACTCCTCCAAATGGGAGGTGATCGAGGCCGGGCTGAAGTGCCTCCAGGGAAAGGGTGTGGTCAACTCGATCTCGCTCAAGGAGGGGGAGGCGGCCTTCATCGAGCAGGCGCGTCGCGTCCGGCAGTACGGCGCCGCGGTCATCGTCATGGCCTTCGACGAGCGGGGCCAGGCCGACACGGCCGACCGCAAGATCGAGATCTGCCGGCGGGCGTATGCGATCCTCACCGAGCAGGTGGGCTTCCCGCCCCAGGACATCATCTTCGATCCCAACGTCTTCGCGGTCGCCACCGGGATCGAGGAGCACAACCAGTACGCACTCGCCTATCTGAAGGCGTGTCGCACGATCAAGGAGACGATGCCACACGCGCGTGTGAGCGGCGGCGTGAGCAATCTCTCATTCTCCTTCCGTGGCAACAATGCCGTACGGGAGGCGATGCACTCCGCCTTTCTGTATCACGCCATTCGCGCCGGCATGGACATGGGGATCGTGAACGCGGGGGCGCTTCCCGTCTACGACGACATCCCCGAGGACCTGCGCACGGCCGTGGAGGACGTGCTGTTTGACCGCCGGCCCGACGCCACCGAGCGCCTCACGGACATCGCCTCGACCGTCCAGGGTACCGCGCGCGACCAGCAGGAGGATCTGGCGTGGCGCGAGCAGTCCGTGGAACAGCGTCTCACCCACGCACTGGTCGAGGGGATTCACGACTACATCGAGCAGGACGCCGAGGAGGCGCGGCAGCGGTACGACCACACCATCGAGGTGATCGAAGGACCCCTGATGGACGGCATGAACGTGGTGGGCGACCTGTTCGGGAGCGGTAGGATGTTCCTGCCGCAGGTGGTGAAGAGCGCCCGCGTGATGAAGAAGGCCGTGGCGTACCTCGTGCCCTTCATCGAGGAGGAGCAGCGAGCCGGAGGCGCGGAGGTCACGCCGAAGGGGAAGATCGTGCTCGCCACCGTGAAGGGCGACGTGCATGACATCGGCAAGAACATCGTGGGTGTGGTATTGCAGTGCAACAACTACGAGGTGATCGACCTCGGGGTGATGGTGCCCGCCACGCAGATCCTCGAAACCGCACGGCGGGTGCAGGCCGACATCGTCGGCCTGAGCGGGCTGATCACCCCATCGCTCGACGAGATGGTACACGTTGCCCACGAGCTCCAACGCGAGGGGTTCGAGGTCCCCCTGCTCATCGGGGGCGCGACGACCTCCAAGGTCCACACCGCGGTCAAGATCGAGCCACAGTACAAGGGGCCCACGATCCACGTGCTCGACGCGTCGCGCAGTGTGACGGTGCTGGGGAGCCTCCAACGCGCCGACAAGCGCGGAAGCTTCGTGGACGACGTACGGGCGGAGTACGCCCGTGTGCGGGAGGCGCATGGCAACAAGCGGGCCGCGGCACGCTCCGTGGCCATCGAAGAGGCGCGGCAGCGGCGTCTCGTCCTGGACTGGAGCGGATACGCGCCCGTCCGTCCCGCGGCGCCCGGCGTTACGACATTCGACGAGTACGACCTCGAGGAGCTCACCGGCTACATCGACTGGTCACCCTTCTTCAGGACCTGGGAGCTCAAGGGGACCTACCCCACGATCCTGGAGGACGCGACGGTCGGAGAGCAGGCGACGTCACTCCTGCACGACGCCAAGGCGCTGCTCGAGCGCATTATCGCCGAGAAGCTGTTCGCGGCCCGTGCCGTGGTCGGCCTCTTCCCGGCCAACACGGTGGGCGACGACATCGAGGTCTATGCGAGCGACGACCGTGCCGAGACGCTCACGGTGCTGCACCACCTGCGTCAACAGATGGAGAAACCACCGGGCCGCCCCAACTTGAGCCTCGCGGATTTCCTCGCACCCAAGGAGACCGGCATCGCCGATTACCTCGGCGCCTTTGCGGTCTCGGCAGGCTTTGGCGTGAAGGAGCTGGCTGACCGCTTCGCCGCCGAGCACGATGATTATCACAGCATCATGGCCAAGGCGCTGGCCGACCGGCTGGCCGAGGCGTTGGCGGAACGGTTGCACGAGCGGGTACGCACCGCGCTGTGGGGGTACGCTCCGGAGGAGTCGTTCCACAACGAGGAATTGATGCGCGAGAAGTACGCGGGCATTCGCCCGGCTCCCGGCTACCCGGCGTGCCCCGATCACACCGAGAAGCGCCAGCTGTTCGAGTTGCTCGACGTAACGGGTCGCACGGACATCGAGCTCACCGACCACTTCGCCCTGTGGCCCGCCGCTTCCGTGTGCGGCTGGTATTTCGCCCATCCGGAGGCGTACTACTTCGGCGTCGGGCGCGTCGAGCGTGACCAGCTGGAGGACTACGCGCGTCGCACCGGCATGGATGTGGAGACCGCCGAGCGCTGGCTCGCCCCCAGCCTGGCCTACGAGCCCACCGCGGAGGCCGTGACCACGTGAGCATCACACTGCGGGATCTGATCGACGACAACCGCGTTCACGTGGTGGACGGAGCCATGGGGACGGTGCTCTACGGCAAGGGCATGTTCGTGAACGTCTGCTACGACGAGCTGACCGTCACGAAACCCGACCTGGTGCAGGGCGTGCACGAGGAGTACCGGCGGGCCGGTGCAGAGATCCTGGAGACGAACACGTTCGGCGCGAACCCGGTCAAACTGTCGAGCCACGGCCTCGAGGAGCGGACCGAGGAAATCAATCGCGCCGCCGCCGCCCTGGCGCGTGACGTGGCGGGAGCGAGGGCGAGCGTGGTCGGTGCCGTCGGTCCGCTCGGCATCCGCATCGAGCCGTGGGGCCCGACGGGCAAGGACGAGGCCGAGGAGTTCTACCGCCGACAGGTTCGGGGCCTGCTCGAGGGCGGCGTGGACGGGTTCGTGTTGGAGACCTTCAGCGACCTCGACGAGCTGCATGCGGCGTATCGCGCGGTGCGCGGCGAGACCGACTTACCGGTGATCGCGCAGATGACGATCGACGAGAGCGGCAAGACGGCATACGGTACCGACGCCGAGCACGTGGCGGCCGCGCTCACGGAGTGGGGCGCCGACGTCGTAGGCTTGAACTGTTCCGTCGGCCCGGCCGTGATGCTGGATGGTATCGAGCAAATGGCAGAGGTCACCAAGTCTCCGCTGTCGGCGCAGCCCAACGCGGGACTGCCGCGCACCGTGGGTGACCGCAAGATCTACCTGTCGAGCCCCGAGTACTGTGGCACCACCCCCGAGCACATCAAGCGCATCAGTGACATGATCGCTACCACGCAGCCGCGGCTCGGATCACCGGTGGTCGAACGCCGTGCGGTCCAGGCGGTCGCGGAGGTGGAAGCCACCCCACTGGCAGAGCGCTCGCGCCTCGGAGCCAAGCTCGCCGCGGGTGAGTTCGTCACCAACGTCGAGCTGTTGCCCCCCAAGGGGTGGAGCTCGGACCGACTGCTGGAGCACGCGCGCGCACTCCAGGCGAGCGGCGTCGATGCCGTGAGCATTCTCGATGGCCCTCGGGCACAGAGCCGCATGGGTGCGATTCCCACGGCCATCGTGGTCGAGCGGGACGTGGGCATCGAGGCCGTGGTGCACTACACGTGCCGCGATCGCAACATGCTGGGGATGATGAGCGATCTGCTGGGCGCAGCGGCCGCTGGACTCAGGAATTTCCTGATCGTCACCGGTGACCCGCCGCGCATGGGTCCCTACCCCGACTCGACGGCCGTGTTCGATATCGACAGCATCGGGCTCACCAACGTCGTCTATCGCCTAAACCACGGCCTCGATCCCGGCGGCAATTCGATTGGCGCGCCGACCCAGTTCGTGATCGGCGTAGCCCTGAACCATGCCGCACTCGACACCGACCGGGAACTCAGGCGGCTGTACTGGAAGGTGGACGCGGGCGCCGACTACGTGATCACGCAGCCCGTGTTCGACGTAGACCAGTTCGCCCAGTTCTTGAAGCGGACGGAGGAGTACGGCATCCCGGTGGTCGCGGGCGTCTGGCCCCTCGTGTCACTGCGAAACGCAGAGTTCCTCGCCAACGAGGTGCCGGGACAGCAGGTCCCGCCGCGCGTGAT
>JBDGXT010000328.1:0-2339 GCA_039584455.1 Gemmatimonadota bacterium | reverse complement strand
CATGCAGTTCCGTAGCTTCAGCGGCCTCGCCCTGGCGGGCGGTCTGGCCCTCACCCTGGCGTGTGCTGCCGAGCAGGAAGGCGGCGAGGCGGCGATGGACCACGCCATGCCCGACACGACGGCCACCGCGCTGTGGGCGCACATGGAAGAGAGCGGCTACACCGGGTGGGCCACCTGGCCCGGCAAGGGAAAGCTCTACGTCGGCACCGAGCCACACGGCATGCTGCTCACGACCTACGTGAACGATCTCGCGATGGACGCCATCACCAACAGGGCGGGTGGGATGTCGGCGGGCGCCATCGTCGTGAAGGAGAACTACATGCCCGACAGCACGCTCGCGGCCGTCACGGTGATGTACAAGGTCGCAGGCTACAACCCCGACTTCAACGATTGGTTCTTCGTGAAGCGGTTGGCGGACGGCACGGTTGAGGCATCCGGACGGGTCGGGATGTGCCAGGGGTGCCACGCGCAAGAGGCCGGCAACGACTACCTCTTCACGGGGTCCCTGAGCCGGTAATCGGCGTCACCCCGCGTGCCCGGCGAGGGTCCCGAGCGCCTCCAGCTGTGAGCGGGTGCCGAGGGCGATCAACACATCGCCGGGCTCGAAGCGCATCTCGACCGGTGGGTTCGTCATGATGGCACCCTGGTCGTGCCGGCGCACCGCGAGCACGTTGGCCCCGGTGAGCTTGCGCACTTCGGCCTCGTGGGCGGTCTTGTCGTGGAGGTCGCTGCCGGCCGCGATGTGACACTCCTCGAGCCACAGCTCGAGGCCGCCCGAGTGCATCACGACGTCGAGGAAATCGGTGACCGAGGGGTAGAGCAGCTGCCGCGCGATGCGGCGGCCGCTCAGCGTGTACGGCGAGATCACGTGCGTGGCGCCGGCCCGGATCAGCTTGGGCTCGGTCGCCGGATCGTTGGCCCGCGCCACGATCGGCAGATCCAGGTTGAGGGTGTGGGCGCTCAGGGCCACGAACAGGTTGGTGGCGTCGTCGCCCGTGGCCGCCACCAGTCCGGCGGCGCGCTCGATCCCGGCGCGCAGGAGCACGTCGTCGTCGGCCGCGTCACCCACCACGACCAGCGTCCCCGGGGGAGCATCCCCGAGGGCGTCCTCGTTGGCCTCCACCACCACACACTGCTTGCCCTTGCGCTCCAGGTCGAGCTGGACCTGTTGGCCCACGCGGCCGTATCCGCAGATGACGAAATGGCCGCTGAGGTCGTCGATGCGTTGCTGCATACGTGCCTTCCGAATCGATCCCGTGAGCTCACCGCTGACGATGTACTGGGAGATGGCGGCGAAGAGGTAGGTCACCGCCCCGACGCCAGCCACGATCATTCCGGTGGTGAAGAGTCGGCCGACCGGTGAGAGGGGACGCACCTCGCTGAACCCGACGGTCGAGAGCGTGATGACCGTCATGTAGAGGGACTCGAAGAAGTTCCACCCCTCCAGGAGCATGTATCCCAGCGTTCCCACGGTAACGACCGCGCCGAGGACCACACCGAATCGAGCAAGCCGCCGACGGATGCGGCGGCGCTGGCGCTCATGCCTGCGATTTGGGGACACCGCCCTCGCTCCTGGTACGCTGGTGGGAAACATGTGGAGGCGTGAGAACGCGGGCAAGCCGGCGTCGCGCTGCTAGCCGCGCCTGGGCGGGGGCCGTATTGTAGAGCGCACGCGGGAGCGCTCCCGCGGCATCCACTCACGACATCTCAGCGAGGGAGGGGCGCCATGCCGGAGCACGTCTACAAGATGACCGAGCTCATCGGGACCTCGGACAAGAGCATCGAGGATGCCGTCAACGGCGCCGTGGCCCGCGCCAACAAGACCGTGCGCAACATGCGCTGGCTCGAGGTGAAAGAGGTACGTGGGCACATCGAGAACGGGGTCGTTACCGAGTGGCAGGTCGTCATGCGAATCGGCTTCACGCTGGAGGACTGATGCGACGAGGTATCGCGTGTGCGGCGACGCTGCTGCTGGTGCTGGCGGCATCGCCGGCGTGGGGGCAGCAACGGGATCTCAAGGTCTACATCTCCGCCGACATGGAGGGAGTCGTCGGGGTCGTAACGGGGGCACAGCTGGGCCCGGGCGGGTTCGAGTACGCCAAGGCCAGGGAGTACATGACCCAGGAGGTGCTGGCCGCGATCAGGGGCGCACGCGCGGCGGGCGCCACCGAGATCCTAATCAGCGACTCCCACGGCAACGGGCAGAACCTGCTGCTCGATGAGCTGCCGTCGGAGGTGACGGTCGTGCGTTCGTGGCCCCGGCCACTCATGATGATGGAGGGGATCGATGCCAGCTTCGACGCCGCCATCTTCATTGGCTACCATGCGGGGACCACCAA
>JBDGXT010000059.1:0-8663 GCA_039584455.1 Gemmatimonadota bacterium | reverse complement strand
GCGTGGGGCGGCGGCCCGTGTTTGTGCCACCATTCTTCCTTGCGCTCCTCCGTCCACCTCCCAGCGATCTCCAGAGCGCCGAGCATGTCCGACAGGGCGCGCGCGTTCTGGGGTCGGTCATCGGGATTCTTGGCGAGGCACTGCATGACGATCCGCTCCAGGCCCTCGGGTACCTCGATCTCGGTTCGCCGTGAGAGCGGCCTGGGTGGCTCGCTCGAATGGGCCACGACCATGGCCATGGGGTTGGGCTTGTCGAACACCATCTGGCCGCTGAGCAGCCAGTAGGCCACGCACCCGAGCGAGTAGAGGTCGGCCCGTCCGTCCACCGGACCTTCGGCGATGGCCATCTCCGGCGCGATGTAGGCCGGCGTGCCGGTGATCATGCCCTGCGCAGTGAGCTGCAGCTCGCTGCGGTCCTGCTCCTCGATCTGCGCCCGCTTGACGATGCCGAAGTCGAGCATCTTGACGAAGTCCAGGTCGGCACCGTAGCGGCACACAAAGATGTTGGCGGGCTTGATGTCGCGATGCACCAGCCCGTTCTGATGCGCCTCGTACAGCGAGTGGCAGGCCCCGCGCAGCAGGTGGACCACCCGCTCGGCCGGCTGCGGGCCGTACTTGTCCACCAGCGTCTGGAAGTCCACGCCGTCCAGCAGCTCCATCACGTAGTAGAGCGTGCCGTCGCGCGAGACGCCGAAGTCGTACAGCTCCACCGTGTGCGGCGAGCGCAATGCAGACGTGGTCTGGGCCTCGCGCTCGAAGCGGTGCAGCGCCGTGGCCACCCCCTTGTCGTCGGTGCGGCCCAGCATCTCCGGCCGGATCAGCTTCACCGCGGCCGTCCTGGCCAGCAAGCGGTGGGTGGCCTTCCACACCTCGCCCATGCCGCCGGCCCCTAGCCGCTCCTCGAGGTGATAGCTCCCCATCGAGCGCGCCTTCTTGAGTTGTTCGCCGAGACCGAACACGATCTTGGAGATCAGCGTCGCCAGCGCCACGGCGACGATGTTGGGCCACACGAGCCGCAGGAACATCGTCGCCTCGGGCAGCGTGTCGTCGCCGAACACCGCGAACCCCACCGCGACCAGCGGCTCGGTCGCCGCCGCCAGCAGCGAGGCGACGAGAGTCGCCCGTGGAGTGTTGGGGACGACGATGGGGTAGAGCAGCACCCACACGGCCACCGGCGACCAGAGCATGCCCACCCTAACGGACTCGAACCAATTGTGCTCCACGGAGAGGATCGAGATAGCGAGGGCGAGAACGATCTCGTAGCCCTGTCCCATCGCGAGCAGCTTGCCCGCCGGCAGACGGCCGCTGCGGGCCACGAAGTACATCGCGATGGTCGCGGTCCAGATGAGCAGATCGGCCCCGATCCGCTCGGTCCGGTTGGTCGGGGGCAGCGTGAGCTCCGCGATGATCAGGCCGGCGATGCTGAGCCCCATGATGAGGATGCACAGGAATTGCAGCCGGCGCGCGATGTCCTGCAGCAACTCCACGGGGAGTCCCGGACGCGCGGTGGCGCCGGTGCTCACCATGCTCAGGGCGCCTTCGGTCCTGGGCGCGAGGGAGATGGGTTCGGTCACGATGCGTATCGGCTAGTCGTCGTTCAGTACTGCGGCGGGAACCGCTCGAGCACCTTCTTGACCGCGTTGTTCAGCAGCTGTTCGCGCTCATTCTCGGGCCGGGTCCGGTCGATCTCGGTCTGCGCCGAGCCGCGCCAGGCGAGCTGGTTGGACCGCACGTCCACGATGTCCAGCACCAGGGCGCCTTCCTCGTAGTACCGCACGTAGGTATTGCCATAGGCGGCGCCGTACCAGGGACCCCAGCCGTACCCGTAGTAGGTGTTGAGCTGGCTGACGTCCATGCGGCCGTCCAGGGAGGCGAACCAGCCGATCAGGAAGTCGGGCGTGCCGCTCGTCGCCAGGGTGAAGCCCTTGTCGGCCAGCACCGCGTCCACCGCCTCTCTAACGCGGGCCGCGACGATGTCGTTTTGCACGCGCCGGTCGCCGCCGGTCGGGTCGGGCAACCAGGTGTACGTCCTGTAGCGCTGGAACGAAGGTATGGCAGCGGGATCGTAGTCCGTCTCGACCTTGATCCCGGAGCAGCCGCTCAGGGTCAATACCATTGCCGTCAACGCGAACGGGAATGCGCGCCTCACGTCGTATCTCCTCTGTGTGCGAATGTGGGTGATGGTGCCCTGCAAACGTAATGGCCGGCGGGAGGCACGGCTACCGCCGCGCCTCCCGCTCTCAGACTTCGAAATTGTGCGTACCGCTCGAGCGTGCAGCTTACATCCAGGCGAAGCCGACACCGAAGCTGAAGAAGGTGTGCTCGATGCCGCCTGCCTTGATGGCCCAGTTGTACTTCGCGTTCAGGTAGGCCCGTACGTTCCAGTCCACCGGGATGATCACGCCGACTTCCGGTGCCAGCCCGAGGTGCCAGTTGTCGACCGTGATGGCCGAGCGCCCGATGTCCAGCCGGTTCTCGATGTAGTACGTGCCCGCGCCTGCGCCGGCGTACGCCCGGACTCCCCTGGGCCGGCCGAAGTAATAGTGCGCCGTGGCCATGATTGGGAACGCGTTGATGTAGCGGTGCTGGAAGCCCGTGACGTCCGCGCCACCCAGGTTGATCGTCTCGCCCGTCTCGTGATTGAACACGTTCCAGGCGAAGAACAGGCCCACAGTGACGTTGCTGCTCGCCGCGTAGCGTCCCTCGATGGCGAAGTTGCGGAAGCTGAGGCCGCCGCTGACGAAGTCCTTGGTGTCCGATACGCCGGCCGTGACCATGTACTGCAGGCCCCAGAACCAGTTGCCCTGCTGTGCCTCGACCTTGGCGCTGCCCATACCGGCGAGGAGCAGCGCGATCGCGAACACTCTGATGACGTTCTTCATCGCTCGCTCCTCCTTATGGACTCGCCCGCAGGTAGGGCGACTGGGTGAAGGCCTGGTTGATCCCGCTGGTAATGCGGCTCTCGCTGGCGGTGCCGGACAGGATCCCGCTCAGGGCGCCGGTCCAGACCATCGCGGCCCGCACGCTGTCTGCCACCGTCTCGCGCTTGTCGGGGTCCATCATGGCGATGATGACGGTGCCGGTCTCGTACGACCCCGAGCCGACCCAGCCGGGGTAGTACCAGCCCCAGCAGCCGCCCCACCAGCCCCAACCGCCCCACCCGCCCCAGCCACCGCTGCACCACCCAGGGTAGTAGACGTAGTACTCGTTCTCCAGGCCGATCATGCTGACGAACACGATGACGTTCGCCCCGTTGTTCTCGGGGTCGAGCTCACGTGTGTAGCCCCGCGCCACCAGGTTCTCCACGGTGAGCGCGAGCATGAGACTGTCGAAATCCCGGCTTAGCGGAACGGAGCCGGCGGAGTCCTCGAACAGCTGGACGACCGTGTCGGGCAGCGCGAAGGTGCCGATCGCCCCGAAATTCGTCGACGAGTCGTGCACCGTGACGACGAGGTCGGTCTGCTGTACGTTGGTGACCTCACCGGGGTAGCACGCCGCGAGCACCAGCGCGAGGCCGCCAACGGCCCCCAGCAGCTGTGCCCGGATCCATCCTGGGGTTGTCGTAAACCACTTCTTTATCATTGACCCTCCTCCACTCGTTTCATTGCTGACAGCTACAGCGAGCGCCGGGCGAGCCGGCGTTGGTATTGCTCCATCATTTTTTGGGGCACGGAAGATCGCATAGATGCGCACGGTTTCCAACCCCTACCCAGGTCCTGTTTCGAGGTTCCGCGCCGGCGACCTCGGGGAATCCCCTATGGAAGCAGACGCAGTCTGCTCGGCAATCGTTGCATCGATTGGTGGGAGTCCTATGGGTGATTGTGGACGCGCAGCGGGCGGAGCGCCGTCGCCCCGCCCGCGTGTTGAAGCCTTGGTGGCCCGGCCAGCTACTCCATTGCCCTCCCGAGCTGTCGCCCCACCGACCCGGTGGCAATCATCGCCCACCCGGCGAAGATGATCTTGATGCCGACCAGGAGTCCCACGAGCCACGCTCCGGAGACGGGCCACTGCCGCCATATGAGAATGCCCGCCAGCACCGCCACGATACCCGAGAACAGCGTCCAGCCCCACCCCTGCTCCGGCCTCACCTGGAAGGCCAGGATGATGCCGAAGATGCCGTCGATGAAGAAGTAGGCTGCCAGCACCAGGGTGAGCCAGCCGAGGCTGAACAGTGGGTGCGCCACCACCAGCGCGCCCGCCACGATGCCCAACGCGCCGAGCAGGAACTTGAGGATGCCGTCCTGCCACGACTCGGCCTGGAGGGCGTGGAAGGTCTGCCCCACGCCGGAGATGAGGATGAGGAACCCGACGGTGTAGGCCACCGCGAGCCCGGTGATCAGCGGGGAACCGAGCGCCAACACGCCCAGCACCAGCAGCAAGATGCCGAGCAGCATGCTGAGGCCACCCGCCTTCTTCAATCCCTGCGCGGGAGAGGTCATGACAGAGTCTTCCTGTTCGAGGTAGGGTGTCGGTGTGTAGCCGTCATTGCCGTAGCGTCACGATGGCCGGGCTCGCCCCACGACGACCGTGATGTTGTCCCCGCCGCCCCCCTCCAGAGCATCCTCCACCAGGGCGTGGCAGGCTTGTTCGGCCGACTTCATGGCGAGCAGCCGCTCGCGGATGCGCGGCTCCGGAACGTACCCGGTGAGCCCATCGCTGCAGAGTAGCAGCACATCGTCTCGGAGCAGATCCACCCGGGAGGTAGCTGGCTTGGCCTCCGGACCGCCGATAGCGCTGGCCAGCACGTGGCTCCACTTGGATTCCATGGCCTCGGCGGTATTGAGCACGCCTTCGTCGTACAGCGCTTGCCCCACCGTCTGGTCGCGCGTGATCTGCACCAGCCCCCCCTCGCGCAGCTGGTAGCACCGGCTGTCACCCACCTGCACGACGTAGGCCCAGGGCCAGACGCCAATGGCTAGGGTGAGCGTGCTCGCCATCCCCTTGCGTGCCGGGTCGGCCTCCGCCTCGGCCGAGACCTTTTCGTGACTATCCTGCACGCTGATCTGCAGTTGCTCCAGGAACTCACTCTCCTGCGCGGGATCGTGCGTGTAGTAGCAGTGCATGCTGTTCGTGAGATAGCCGGCCACCGCCTCGAGCGTGAGCCGGCTGGCCTCCTCACCCCCGAGCTGACCGCCCACGCCGTCCGCCACCACGGCGAGGAAGGCGAGGCGCTCGCTGGGGGCAGCCAGCCGCTCGGGATTGGGCAAGCTGGTGCCGTGGATCCGCATCTGCTTGTGCAGCGAGCAGATGAGAAAGTGATCCTGGTTCTCCTCGCGCACCTTGCCGCGGTGCGTGAGACCGAACACGTCAAGCTGTTCGTCGGCAGGCTTGGGATTGGCTGCGCCCATCGTGGTCACGCTCCGGTGAGGTCGCGGACGTAATACTACGCTCCGAACTCACTGGCTGGCTAGTTGGGTGCCGGCCGGCTCATGAGGGGAGGCAGCGGGAGACGCCGCGGCAGGGCGCGTGTGCCCAAAGGGAAGCGGGCCGGACCACGTGTCAGTGATCCGGCCCGCTCGGCCACGCCGCCCCCAACTGAGGGCGGCTTACTTGAACGGGACCAGGAGCCCGACCGTGAACAGCAAGTTGCGGTTCTTCACCGAGCTGTTGTCGCCGTTGCTCACGTTGGTGAGGCCGTAGTCATACGCCACGTCCAGCGTGAGCCCGCCGTACCCCCGGCCGATCTTGAGCCCGCCACCCGCCATGACGCCGATGTCCAGGACCTTGGCGGCATCCAGCTCGCAGTCCTGAAAGTCGGATGCCACCTCGGAGAGGTTGCAGGTCACCCGCCAGGAGAACGACGGCCCCGCGAAGATTCGGGCGGAGAGCAGGTGCGGCCCCGCCTTCGGCAGCATCGCTACCAGCAGGACGGGGAACTCCACGTAGTTGATGTCCAGGTTCGCGTCGACGTCGGTGCTTGGGTCGAAGCCCTTCCCGACGTAGAGCACGTCCATCTGCACCTGCCACATGGGGCTCAGCGCCACGTTGGCCGTGACCCCGAAGTGGCCCCCGTTGCGGGTGCCGGGATTCTGTGCGGTGCCGTCGATGGTCGCGCTGACCGTGGCACGGTTGAGGCCGCCCTTGAGTCCCATGGATATCATGTCCTGGGCGACGGAAGGCGTCGCTGCCAGGGCGGCGAGTATCAGGAGCGCGGCGGGAATCCGCAGGGCTCTCATCCGGTATCCTCCCAAGTCACGTGTTGGTTGCTGCCGAGTCTGTGCGTCGGCCCACCTTACGACCGGCCGCCACGAAAGTTTCCATGGGGTGCGCTGCGGCGCCAGGGCCGTGTCCCCCCGACAGTGACTACGTCTGAGCCGCCTTCTCTGTTGCGGAGGGCCTTGGCACCAGCACCAGGGCCGCGACGAAGACGGTGAGCGTGATGGCTGCCGAGAGGACGAACACCCGGCCTTCGAGCACCCCGTAGAGCAACCCGCCCACGAGAAGCCCCACGATGCTGGCCACCGCCGCCGCGCCTCCGGCGAACCCCTGAATGGCTCCCTGCTCCTCGGGTCCGGCCACCTTGGAGATGATCGCCAGGAGGCTGGGCCACATGAGTCCGTTGCCCAGGGCCAGCACCGCCGTCCCGGCGTAGATGACTGCCTTGCTCTCCGCGGTGAAGAACAGGAAGCTCGCCCCCAGCAAGAGGCTTCCCCCGATCACCAGCGCCCGGTCCGACCACCGCTGCGACGCTCGGCTCAGCACGGGTCCCTGCACCAGCACCATCAGGAGCCCCATGGCGGCGAAGAAGATGCCGGTGTCGGTGAGCGTCCACCGCAGCCGCGTCGCGGCGTGCACCGGGAAGGCGATGTAGAAGAAGTTGAATGCCAGGTAGATCAGGAAGTAGACGGCCATGAGCCCCGGGATGGACGGCTGCGCCAGGATCTCGCGCACCGAGAGCTTGCGTGCGGCCTTGAGCTCGTAGCAGTCCCGCTGCTCCTGTCCCATGGTCTTCCGCACGCTGCTTCGCTCAGGGCTCACGCGCAGCCGGCACGAGCTGGACTCGGGTAGCAGCAGCAGGATGAGCAACGCTGCAACCAGCGAGATCAGGAGCGCGGCGAGGACGGGTAGGGTCTCGCCCCACACCGTGGCACCCAGCACGCCGGCCAGGGCCGGCCCCACGATGAAGCCGAGGTTGCCGGAGACGGCCATCTTGCCGAAGGCCGCTGTCCGGTCGCTCTCCTGCGTGACGTCCGCCAGGTAGGCGTTGGCCACCGACACGTTCCCGCCGGTGAGGCCGTCCAGGGCCCTGGCCAGGAATAGCACGAGCAGTGGCAGCGTGACCGCAAAGGCCCCCAGCACGGGGGAATCTACCTGCGTGAGGGTGGTGGCCGGCAGGAAGAGCGCCCCCAGAAAGATCGTCCAGGAGGCGAGCGTGCCGAGCTGGCTCAATAGCAGGACCTTGCGGCGCCCGTACCGATCGGACCAGCGGCCCAGGATGGGGGCGCCGATGAGCTGGAAGAAAGAGTACGTGGCCCCCATGACGCCGTAGATCAGCCCGTTGCCGCCGAATCGGGTGACCAGGAAGACCAGGAACGGCAGCACGATGCTGAAGCCCAGCGTCCCCACAAAGTTGATCGAGAGGATCGGGTAGATGGAGGTGGGCCGGAGTCGGGCGGTGTCGGTCACGAACGAGGGGTCTACTTCCCGCGGGTGGAGTTCGCGGCGGCGCCTCCCTCAGCTTGGGTGGCACCGGCCAGCGCCAGCGTGGCGAGCCACGGGGCGCGGGTCCACCCGGATCGGTGTCGGTCCATGGAGGAATCCTGTGTCTGAGTCTCTCGACGCACAGGCCGCGCCCCCGAGCCGGGAGACGCGGCCTGCCTTCACTTGCGCGACGCTGTATCTACTGCTGCGGCGGGAAGTCCTTGAACATCTTCTCGACGGCGCCGTTGATCCTGTTCTGCCGATTCTCGGGGGAGTCGGCCTTGCCAACTTCGGCCGTGGCCGAGCCGTGCCACACCAGCTCCTTGGACTTGGCGTCGGCCACGACGATCACCAGGGTGCCCTCTTCCCAGTTGTGCGCCGTGGTGCGGGACGTACCCATGCCCCCGCCGCCACCGTACCAGCCGCCCCAGCCGTAGCCACCGTAGTAGCTGTTGACCGTCGTGTAGTCGGTGCGCTGATCGACGTCGGCGTGCCACCCGACCATGAAGTCGGCACCGCTGGCCACCTTCTCAAAGCCCTTGGCCTGCAGTGCCGCGTCGACCGCGGTCTCGATGCGGGCGATCAGGATCGGGTTGTTGAGCTCGGGATCTTCCCGTTCTCCCGCACCGGAAATCCAGGTGTAGGTCTGGTAGGCATGCATGCTCGGCACCGCGGCGGGATTGTAGTCCGTCGTGACGCTGATTCCCGAACAGCCGACCACGGCGAGCGCCAGGCCCGCAGTGGCGAGTTGTGTCACTGTCCTCATATGCTCCCCTTGTCTCACGTGATGGTCTTGCCTCTCAACGGCGAATAATAGCGGGGGGTTCCCGGCAGGCGATAGGGCAGGCTGAGGCGGCGTCCGGGTACGGGTGTTCCGTCCTGCCCGCGGTGCGATATCTTGCCTGCGGTCCATCCGGAGTTTCGATGATCGAACGGCCCAACCGCAGTGCGCCTCGTTCGGGTCCGTCCCGAGGCGGGTGGAGTGTGTCCACGGCCTTCCTCCTCGCCCTCACCGCGGTGCT
>JBDGXT010000058.1:0-11923 GCA_039584455.1 Gemmatimonadota bacterium | reverse complement strand
GCGGCGAGCGCGATGACCGCCCCCGCGCTCCACGCATGGGTGTTCACCAGCGCGTAGATCGGCAGCTCGCTGCCGGTCACGGCCCTGACGATCTGCTGGGCGGCGTCGATGCGGCCGCCCGGGGTGTCGATGTCGAGGATGATGACCGCGGCCCGCTCGGCGTGCGCCTCCTCGATGCCGCGTGCGATGTAGGGGGCCAGGCCGAGCTCGATCGTGCCAGTTACCGGGATGCGGTACACGAGCGCTTGCTGGGCCGAGGCCGAGACAGGCTGGAAGGCGAGAAGGGTCGTCGCCAGGGCAAGGGGCCAACGAGACACTGCATCCCCCGCGTGAGGGTCGACTTGGAAGTTAGATGAGGGGAGAGAGTCGCGAAATGGCCTAGATGAAGTGCTCTGCGGTCTGCTGAGCCCGGGCTTTGCGTGGTCCCGCTCGTCCCCTCCCGACGAGATGCTTGCCTGGCGACAAGGTGCTCAGCAGACCGCAGTTGTATTTCTGCACCAAGTCAAAGGGAAATTCCGTGCCACCAGTCACACAATCTCTAAGTGATTGCCATATAGTCGGTTAGGGAAGCAGTGCCCGGGGAGCGGATGCGGTGAACTGACCTCTGGCCTGGTTGGGTGTGCTCGGGTGAGGACACTTCACGTGCTGCTGCTCTCGCCGCACCGGTCACACCCGCCGCAGCGAACCAGGCGCTCACCCAGGTACTCGAGTAGCACCCGGCGGCGACACCCACGCGTTTCCACGTAGCGGCGCATGGCACGGAGGCCTGCCTGGCGCGCCTTGCGATGGTTGCTGGCGACCCGCCCGGCCACGGGATCCTGCACGCCCGCCAGGTGCCGGGCCAGCGCCAGGTCGGAGGGGAGCCACAGCATGACGCAGTGCCCCAGGCGGCCGTCGCGCCCGGCACGTCCCGCTTCCTGGAAGTAGGCCTCGGGGCGTGGCGGGATCCCCAGGTGGGCGACCAGGCGCACGTCGGGCTTGTCGATGCCCATGCCGAAGGCGTTGGTCCCGGGCCGGCCCCGGAAGTCCGGCGTGATAGGGAAGCGCGTTGAATCCCCAGCGCCGCAGCACGGCGGCGACGCCGTCGGTCTGGTTGCGCGTCGGGACGTAGACCACGGCGCTCTCCGGTGTACGTCGCAGCAGCGCGGCGAGCGCCCGGACGCGCTCGGGGTCGGAGCGATACCGCCGCACCACGAAGGACAGGTTCTCGCGGTCGAATGAGCGCACGATCCGGACGGGACGGTGAAGACGCAGCACGCGTACGATGTCCTCCCGGGCGAGAGGGGTCGCCGTTGCCGTGACCGCGATCGTGGGGGGACGGCCCAGGGCCACCCGGTGTTTCCCGAGCGCCCGGTAGTGGGGTCGGAAATCGTGTCCCCATTCGCTGATGCAGTGAGCTTCGTCCACCGCGAGCAGGGCTATCGGGCCGTGCGGCGCCGCCACCAGCTGGGCCACCCGCTCGGGCGCAACGTACAGCACCCTCGCCCTCCCCGACCGTAACTCAGCCCACACCGTCGCCTGAGCCGACCTGCACTGGGTGCTGCTCAGGTAGGCGGCAGCCACCCCACGCGCGCGTAGCTGGGCGACCTGGTCCTGCATCAGGGAGATCAACGGCGAGACGACGACGGTGAGCCCCCGAAGCACGAGCGCTGGCACCTGGTAGCAGAGGGACTTCCCTCCCCCGGTGGGGAGCACCGCGAGGCAGTCCCGGCCCCAGGACCGCGCGCCGCTGGTGGTGGCGGAAATCCGGGAAGCCCCAGACGCGCTGCAGGACGCCTCGGGCGGCCGACATGCCGGGCAGGGATTCGGCTGTCAGGACCACGGCCAGGGAGGATGTGCGTGAGGGGGCACCACGCACGTTGGGCCCCGGCATTGGGCGCCGCGGGGTCGTCCTGGCGTTCGCGGGTGCGGATTAGCGCGCGGGCCGATTCCGCTTCTTGCTGGTGGCGGCGCGGCTGCTGGTGGACTTCTTGGAGGACTTCTTCGCGGGCTTCTTGGAGGTGTTCTTCTTCGCCGTCCGCCGCGGCGAGTTCTTGCCCCCCGACGCACTCTGCCTGCGGGCGGTGCCACGACCCTCCGTGGTGGGCAGCGGCGCCGTCAGCGTGGCGCGCAGCTGCTCGAGTGAGTCGCGGCGCTTGGAGCGTGTCTTCCCCTTGCCGCTCTTCCCTTTGCCGTTGCTGCGGAGCGGGCGCAGCAGCTCCCGCGCCAACCCGTACTCCGGATACTTGGCCACGGGCGTGGACTTGAGGGCATCCAGCTCCTTGGACACCCGCTCGAGGTTCGGACTCGGGGTCAGCAGCTCGGACCGAGCCGCCTCGAGGTGCTCCCGCGCGCGCTCTGACGACTTGGGCGAGCGGGAGACCTGCATGTAGAGACGGCTCACCAGCTGGCGCGCCGCCTGCACGGCGACGGCCCGCAGTAGCACCTCCGGCGTCGGGTCGCGCCGATCCAGTCCGCTGCGGCGGTCACCGCCGGAACGCCGGTCGCCAATCCGCCGATCCCAGCCGGTGCGGCGCTCGGCCACGCCGCGGGGCGGGCCCCGGTCCTTCGCGCGCCGATCCTCCCCCCTACGGCGAGCCTGGGCTTCCCGGCGGTCCGCGTCCTGGCGTCGATCTCCAGTGCGGCGGTCGTTGTCCAAGGTCTCGGACACGGACTTCCCTCCCGATTCTCCTGCCACAGTATGGTGGCACGGTACCATGAGAGGGGCGTGAGGCGCTGCGGCATAGGTCACGGTCCGCTGGACCGGGGGCGGGGCTACCGTGTCCGGGCGTAGAGGTCGACGTCCTGGGGCTCACTCCCGAGGCTGGGAAACACCATGTGGCGGCGCAGCGTCCGCTCACGCCTGAGGCCGGCCTTCTGGAGCACTCGGGCCGAGGCGGCGTTGTCCACGTGACAGGTGGCCTCCACCCGCTCCACCCCCTCGCAGGTGAAGCCGAGGCTCACCACGGCCCGCACGGCCTCGGTGCCGTACCCCCTACCCCAGTAGTCGCGCGCGAGGTTGAAGCCCAACTCGGCTCGAGGCGGATCGAGCCGCAGGTGCACCGTGCCGAGGAGCATGCCGTCGGCCGAGCGAGTGATGACCCAGGGGTAGTTGTCATCCAAGGCGCCGTCGTCGAGGAAATGGGTGAGGAACGCCTCGGTTTCCCGGATGGACTCGTGCGGGGTCCAGAGGACGAAGCGCGCCACGTCCGGGTCGGTCGCGTACCCCCGATAGATGGGCTGTGCATCCTCCAGCCGCGGGGGGCGCAGGGTGAGCCGTTCGGACGCGAGGGTGATCAGAGGCATCGGCACACGGCGAGGGTGATCAGCGGCATCGGCACACGACGTGCGACGCGCGGGACCTCAGGGCGCCGCGGGCACCTGTCCGGCGACCGCGATAAAGCTCCCCTGCAGCCGAACCGAGTCGGCCGTCACACTCCCAAAGACCAGGAATGCGCTCGTAGTGAAGTCGAAGGTGCCGCGCAGGGTGTCGGCGCTGGCGGCACTGATCGTGAATGCACCCGTGTCGCTGATGAAGGTGCCATTGTCGAGAGCGGTCACCAGATGCACGTACGCCCCGGCGAAATCGTCGGCGGTGCAGGTCACGCAGCTCGCTGAGACGATCGGATGGGTACCGACCCCCGGGGTTGTCGCATTGTCGCGTCCGATGAAGATGACGTCCGAGCCTGCCTCTCCGAAGACGCCGCTTGACATCGCGATTGCGAAGGCCGAGCTACCCTGCTGCATCTGAATGCCGAAGACCGCGTGGCCCGACAGGTTGAGACTGAGGTCGCCCGAAACGGCGGCTTGGAACGTGCCCTGCGGGTCCCCGTTGTTGCCGTTGGGGCCCGTGCTGTCGCCACCGCAGGCCAGCGCGACCAGACCGATCGCCGGGAGCAGCATCGTTGCTCGTCGTATCACTCGGAAACCCTCCCTATCGCTTCAGAAAACGGGACACCGCCTGCGCGAAATCGGGCGTGGCGCGCGCCGTCGCGTTCACTGTGGCACCCAGATCGATCGCCTCTTCGAAGCTGCGCCCGTCGATCTCGTAGAGCTGTCGCTTGATGAACGCCAACGCCGAGGCGCTGGATGCCGCTAACTCGCCAAGCAGCTGCGCCACGTCTTCGTCGAAGCTGGCCGCGGGGAACACCCGTGCCACCAGGCCGAGCGCACGCGCCTCCTCGGCCGTGAGCAGTCGTCCCGTGCCCACCAGATCGAACGCTACCTTTTCGCCCACTGCCCGCCGCAGCATGGCCATGACCATCGCCGGGACGAAACCCCGGCGCACCTCGGGATACCCGAAGCTGGCATCGGCCTGCGCCAGCACCAGGTCGCAAGCGGTTGCGAGCCCGCACCCGCCCGCCAGGGCCCTACCGTGCACCACCGCCACCACTGCCTTGGGAAGCCGGCGCATGGCGACGAAGACCTCTCCCAAACGGCGTGCGCTCTTCTCGTTCTCGGCCGCCGACTGGTCGGCGGATGCGAGCAGTTCGGCCAGGTCGGCCCCGGCACAGAAGTCCTTCCCCGCCCCCCGCATCGCCACCACGCGGACGTCCGCATCGAGCTCGGCTCGCTCCAGCTGTCGCAGGAGCTGCTCGACCATCGGGGAGTCGATCGCGTTTCGCTTGTCGGACCGGTTGAGGGTGAGCGTAAGCACCCGGTCCTTCACCGCGGCCACTATCCGGTCAGTCGACATCGAGACCTCGTGGTACCGCAATCTCCATCCGCAGCAAGGCGGTTGAGAAGACCTTGCCCTGAGCGTCCGTCTTGAGCGACAGCGTTCCACCCCCGCCCAAGGCGCCGTGCAGCAGGAAGTTCAGGGCGTTCAGGTTGGGCAGCTCGTAGCGCTCGACCTTCCCCTTGATGATGCCACGAAAATGCCGGGCCACGCGAGCGGCGGTGACTTCCCGCTCGAGCACGGGGTAGTACTCCGGTCGCAGTGCGATCAGGCCGATGTTGGCCGTGTCCCCCTTGTCGCCCGAGCGGGCGTGGGCCAGGCGCAGCAACGGCAGACGCCTGGTGCCGCGCGGTGCCTTGCTCCCGGACTTCGTCATGCGCTACGCCTCAAAAATCTCCACCTCGGCCTGGATCTCCGACTTGGGAACCAGCGCCGGCCAGTACGCCACGATCTCCTCCACCTTGGGCCGGCCACCCGCGAACCCGGTCACGCTGGGCGGTCCATTGAGAATGAGCGGAGCGATCTCCCGTGTGAAGCGTCGCACCGGCGCTGCCTCCTGCGCCCGGACGCCGATGCGCAACTGCACCTCTGCGAGGTCCGGGTCGGGCTCCCCTGCCAGCCGCCCGTGCGTCGCGTTCACCCCGACGAACTCCGTGAGGATGTCCTCGAAGTCCAGCCCCAAGCGATCGAGCCGCTGCCGCAGGATGCGGTCCGCCTTCTGCGCCTTCTTGTAGGCGTCGGGCCACGCGTAGACCAGCGTACCGACCGCCTTGTACCCGTAGAGGTACGAAAGCGAGACCTTGAGCGAGTCGGTGGCGGGCCGGCCCCGGACGTCGCAGACCAACACCCGGTTCTTTCCGTC
This sequence comes from Gemmatimonadota bacterium, assembly GCA_039584455.1. GTDB lineage: Bacteria > Gemmatimonadota > Gemmatimonadetes > Gemmatimonadales > GWC2-71-9 > WVYX01. The sequence goes on along the minus strand of JBDGXT010000058.1, from coordinate 6,404 downwards.
CTGCTTCAACCGGATGGTCGTGAAGTCGGCGACCCCGTCCGGTGTGATGTAGGACTCGGGATCCCCCATTTCGTAGAGCAGCTGTTCGGTCACGCTGGCAACCGTGACCCGCCCGCCAGTCCCGTCGTGCTTCGTCACCACGAAGCTGCCGTCCTCTCGCGCCTCGACGATGGGATAGCCGGGGTCCGCCATGTTGGGAATGCGCTCCCAGCCGACCAGACAATTCCCCCCGGTGCACTGCGCGCCGCATTCGTTGATGTGGCCGGCCACGGTGCCCGCCGCAACGCGATCCCAGTCGTCCGCCGCCCAGCCGAACTCGTGCATCATGGGGGCCAGCGTGAGCCCCGTATCGGTCACCCGGCCCGTGATTACTACCTGTGCCCCACGCGCGAGGGCCTCTACCACGGGCTGGGCCCCGAGGTACACGTTGGCACTCTGCACCCGGTCCCGCACCGCCTCGAGCGGCTCGCCCGTGTCGAGGTTGGCAAGGCGATGACCACGTGCGGTGAGCTCTCCGACGCGTTCGAGGATGTCGTCTCCGGTGACCACCCCCACCCGGAGCTTGCCGCCCAACCCCAGTCCCTGCGCGCGCTCCACCACCTCCTCGGCACACGCACACGGATTCACACCGCCGGCATTGGAGGTCACGCGGATGCCCCGCTGCACCAGGTCCGGCAGCAGTCGCTCCATGAGCGGCACGAAATCCTTCGCATAGCCCACCGCCGGGTCTCGTGCCCGCTGCTTCTGCATGATGGACATCGTGACCTCGGCCAGGTAGTCCATCATGAGATAGTCGATGGGGCCGCCACGGACCTGGCGGATGGGGGCCTCGAGCCAGTCTCCCCAGAAACCCTGGCCGGAGGCGATGCGGATCGTGCGCATGGGAGGTGGCGCCGTGGTGCGCCGGGCTAGCGCTCGGCGGCTCCGCGGCGGACCGCAGCCGGCCCCTTGGTGGGCTCGCTGCTGACCTCCACCAACGGGGCAAACCCCTCTGGCAGCTCGAACTCCAGCGGGACCGGTGCGAACTGGAGACCGAGGCTCTCGGAGGGGGCGAGCTCGAACTCCGCCACCGTGCTGTGACCCAGCGCCGGCAGCGCGACCGGCTCCGCCGCCACATAGCTGATCCGCACCTTGGCGGTCCAGCTCTCGGGCGGGTCGAGGTGCGCGAACGCCGGGAACAGTTCGATGGTCAGCGCGCTTCCCGCATCACCCTCGTCGAGCTCCAGCGTATGGCGGCCGAACGCGTAGTTCATGGGCGAATCGGCGCGGCGCGCGCCCGTGGAGTCGAACACCGTTACGCCGAAGTCCGTGAGCCGGTGCCATGTCTCGACAGGTATCGCCACGTCCACCACCATCTTGGTGGCCCACGACGGCACCTCGGTCACGACCTCGCGTGCCTCGGCGCCAGTTCCGCGCAGCTCCTGGTAACGCACTGCCCCGACTAGATCGGCCCGCGCGGTGGCCTTCACTGCCGTCGCAGCCCGGTTGCGGAAGGTGGCCGATGGGCCGGTCCCCACGCTTGCCACGCTCACGGCCGGCAGCGTGGCGGAGAGTCGGTAGTTCGCAGCGCTCAACTCCGGCGCCACCACCACGGCCTCGTACGCGCCCGGTACGAGGTCCTCCCCCGACACGACGATGGTCACAGTAGTCGAATCTCCGCCGCCCGCCACGAGGCTGGCGCCGCCGCGGAACGGTTGCCCCGAGGGTTCGAACAGATACAGGGTCGCCTCGTCCACCCGGTGGGAGACGGAAAGCTCGACGACCAGACCGCCGTCTCCCTCCGGCACATCGAGGAAGTAGCGCACCGTGGCGCCCGGCGTGAGCATGCCTCGTGTCTTGAAGGGCTCGTCCAGCGCGTGGGGAACGACGATCGTGTTGGTGAGCCCGAAGGACGGACCGGCGGCGGTATCGCTCGCGGGCCGGGCCCACACGGTCCCCACGTACAAACCGGGCTCCGCCAACTGAGCGGCATCGTACCCGAGCCGCACCGTCACGGGCCCGCCGCCGGGCTCGATCACCTCCGGGGCGTGGATCCACGGGACCTCCGACTCCAGCAGCAGCCGTGCCGCCGGTTGCCCCCCCACTGAGGTCACCACGAAGTGCTGCACGGTGTCGCCGGGGGATGTCAGCCCGCCGCGGCGGTACGCTGCCGAGCCCTTCGACGTGTTGCCGCCGTCGGCCAGCGCCTGCACGCGGTAGATACCGGTCTGATGAGACGCCCGCAGCCAGCGGAACGCCGCACTCACCATGGGCACGCCCGCCCCCTCGTCCAGAATCGTGGTCCCGGCCAGCGGTCGGGCCGTGGCCTTGAGTGCCCGCTTGACGTCGATGGCGCGGACTTCACCATCGTTTTGACGGATGCCGGATAACAACAACGCCGCGACTCCGGCGATTTGGGGCGCGGCCATCGAGGTGCCGCCCGAGATCTCCTCACCAGTCTGCCACGCTGGAACGTTCGAGAACGCCACGCCTGGAGCACACACGTCCGGCTTGGCAATCTCCCCGCCTCTGGCGCTCCACCACCCCAGGATGTCGTCCGGTGGCGGCCTCCCGGGCTCGGGCGGCGTGAACACGCCGGGGAACAGAGCGCAGACGGACAGCGCGTACTCCGCCGATCCGGGGAAGCCGAGGCTCGAAATTCCCGGGCCGTCGTTCCCCGCACTGATCACGAACAGCACGTCGGGGTGCTCGAGCGCAAACGTATCGACCAACGAGTCGATCGCCGCCGCGCCCTCGACCTCGTTGCCCACCCCGAAGCTCAGGTTCAGCACCAGGGGGAGATTGCGTTTCCGCGCGAAGTCCGCGGCGTAGTACATCGCTCGCAGCATGCTTCCGGTGACCGAGATGCCGCCCCGGGAGTTGTCCGAGATCTTGAGCCCCAGCAGCTGTGCGCCGGGCGCCACGCCGTCGAACCCCTCCACGCCGAACATGCTGTGCCCCGCCGCGATGCCGGCCACGTGGGTTCCGTGTCCCGAGTTGTCCATGTAGAGGTCGAGCACGGGGACGCCGTCGGCCTCCGAGAAGTTCACCGCGAAGGTCATCGGTCCATCGTCACCCCGCGGGGTGCGGTAGGTGAACGTCTCTGGCGCTGCCGCGTAGTCGTGTACCGGCCGCTCGTCGTCGAGCAGCCCGTCGCCGTCGGTGTCGGTGACGACCACCCACCCGTCGCTCGCCCGCGCCACTACCAGGGGAAACTCGTTGCGGATCGAGCCGTCGGCGTTCACGTCAGCCGCGGGTGCGGCGCCCAGGCGAATCTCGCGGAACACGCCGCCGTAGTACGGTCCACTGGCAAGGCGCGCCACGCGACCGAAGCCCTCCAGTCGGTGTCCCAACACCTCCACCACGCCATCCCGCTCCGGCATGATCTGGTGCAGCTCGACCTGACCCTCTCCGGAGAAATCACGCAGGTCGAGTACCTTGCGCTGACCGGTGCTCGTCGTCGCCAGCCCCGGCACCGCTGGATCCAGACCGCTGTCGAGAATCGCGATGACCACCCCGCGTCCGTCGTACGTGGGGTGCTCCACGAGGAAACGCTCCGCGCCCACACTGCGCCTGGGCATGAGGCCGGCGAGCATGGCGAGCTGCGGCTGCAGCACGGGCTCGCGCGGCTCGAGCCATGCCTGATCGGCTTCAGGACGCGGCGATGGTTCGGTCTGCGCCGCAGCCATGCCCACGCATCCGGCACCGAGCGTGACCGCGAGCAGTGTCGCGCCCGTGCGGCTCCATCCAGGTAGTGGTATCACGAGGTCACGTAGTCGATCGGTGGGAGAACGAACGCTCCGAGGTGCGGACCGCGGTAGTACTGTGAAGCGCCGAGTGCAAACGCCAGCATCGTGCGAGTGTCCTCCGGGGCCACGATCGCATCGACGAACCCGCGGGCAGCCGCGTACTTGGCATCCAGGTTGTGCTCGTAGTCTGCGCGCATCTTCTCGACGGCGTCGGCGACTTCGGGATCATCTACGCGCTCGCCGAAGACCGCGGTGACCGCCGACTCCCCCTCCATCACGCCCATCCGGCCGGTAGGGAGCGACAGGATGAAGTCCGGGTCGAAGCCCTGTCCCGCCATCGCATAATAACCGGCGCCCGAGGCATGGTTGACCGTGAGCACCAGTTTGGGCCCCAGCGCCGCCGCCATGGCTTCCACGAACATGGCTCCCGCGCGGATGATCCCCGAGTGTTCCGCCTCGGGACCCACCATGAACCCGCTCACGTCCTGCACGAACAGCAGCGGAATCCGCTCCCGGCTCGCCGAGTCGATGAAGTAGGCCACCTTCTCCGCGCTCTCGGTATACACGATGCCGCCCACGCGCGGGGCCTCGCCGGGCTGCCGGATGAGACCGCGCCGGTTGGCGATCACGGCGACCTGGTATCCCTCGATGGCCCCGTGCCCGCAGATCATCTCCTCGGCAATCTCTGGCTGGAACTCGTCGAAGTCTCCGCCGTCGAGCAGGCACTGCAGCACATCCCGCATGTCGTATGCCATACGGTGATCGGGCGGCAGCAGATCGTACAACTCGGCCGGAGGGCGCGCTGGGGGGCGGGGGGCAACCCGATTGGCGCTGGGCATCCCATGGGACGCGGTGGGAAGTCGCTCCACGTACTCCCGGATCTTGGCGAGGCAATCCGGATCGTCCTTCGCACGGTAGTGCGCCACGGCGCTGATCGCCGTGTGCGTCACCGCGCCTCCGAGCATCTCGCCGTCCACCTTCTGGCCCGTCGCTCCCTTCACGAGGTTGGGACCGCCGAGTCCCATGAAGGAGGTCCTCCACCATGAAGATCACGTCGGACAGGGCCGGGAGATACGCGCCACCTGCCACGCACTGCCCCATCACCGCACTGATCTGCGGCACGTGCAGGTAGCGGCGCATGAGGGAGTTGTAGTAGAAGATCCGGGCAGCGCCGTACTGCCCCGGGAACACCCCCTCCTGGTACGGCAGGTTCACGCCCGCCGAGTCCACCAGGTAAATGATCGGGATGCGCTCGCGCATCGCCACTTCCTGGGCGCGCAACATCTTCCTGATCGTCTCCGGCCACCAGGAGCCGGCCTTCACCGTCGCGTCGTTGGCCACGATCACCACATGTCGCCCGGCCACCATGCCCACCCCGGTGATGACGCCGGCGCCCGGTGCCTGACCGTCGTACCGGTCGTACGCGACCAGCAACCCGATCTCCAGCCACGGCGTCTCGGGGTCCAGCAGCCGACCGACCCGCTCGCGGGCGGTCAGCTTCCCCTGGTCATGTTGCTTCTGGATCTTGGCCGGCCCGCCCCCCTGCTCGAGACGGACGGCGAGCTCGCGGTACTCCTCGGTGAGCTCGCGCAGGCGCGCGTGGTGTGTGACGGGCTCGCCGGTCGTCACTCGGGGCGATCCTCCGACCAGGAGACGATGTACTCGATGATCTCCTGAGTGGGAGTCCCGGGTCCGAACAGCTTGGCGACGCCCTGGTGCTCGAGCGTCTCGATCTCCTCCATCGGGACGATGCCGCCGCCGATCAGGAGAAGGTCCTCCCGGCCGGCCTCGTCGAGCAGCTTGCGTACCCGGGGAAAGAGCGTCATGTGCGCGCCGGACAGAATCGACAACCCGACTACGTCGACGTCTTCCTGAACGGCCGCCGTCGCGATCATCTCCGGAGTCTGGTGCAGTCCGGTGTAGATCACCTCCATACCGGCGTCGCGGAGGGCTGCGGCGACGACCTTGGCACCCCGGTCGTGTCCGTCGAGACCGGGCTTGCCAACCAGGATGCGAATGGGGCGGGATCCCCGTGCCGCTGCGTTCATGGTGCGCGCAACCTAAAGGGCCCGGAAAGCCGAAACAAGCGGGAGCGAGTTCGTCGGCTCACTGGGTCTTGAACCGCAGCACGGCCGCGAGCCCGTCCACCCGAGACCGTGCCGTCCCGTCTTCCACGACCTCGACGGTGCTTCCCTGGCGCAACGCCTCCTCGATGGCCTCGTCCACCACGTCTGGCACCCCTCCGGGCTCCCCCTCGCCGTCACAGGTTTCCCCCTGAGTGGTGAGGCGACCCGAGCTGTCGCAGCGGAATCCCGTCTGCTCGACCGTGGGGTCCACGAACAACGTACGAACCTGGCCATGGGCCAGCGCCTTGAGCACCGGCTCGATCCCGTTCACGGCCCATCCGGTGCCGAGGCGCTCGTGCAAGGCGTCCACGTAACCGGCTTCGAGCTCGCGCTCGGCCTTCCGCCGAACTGCGAGCACCGCTTCCATCACCTCCGCCAGACTCGTGGTCTTGGGGTTGAGCTTCGCGGTGCCGAGCACCTGCGCGCCGAGGTACGGGTGGAGGTGAGGCACGACGGCGTCGGCATCGGCTCCCATGCCTGCCAGGACAACGCCGCGGATGGGTCGCTCACGCGAAGCCTCGAACAGCCGCTGCGCGACGCTGGCATAGTG
>JBDGXT010000327.1:0-2371 GCA_039584455.1 Gemmatimonadota bacterium | reverse complement strand
CCCACCGGGCCGGAGATGATCAGCGGGGTGCGTGCCTCGTCGACCAGGATCGAGTCCACCTCGTCGATGATGGCATAGGTGTGCGGTCGCTGGACCCGCTGCTCCAGCGAGAACACCATGTTGTCCCGCAGGTAGTCGAAGCCGAACTCGTTGTTGGTGCCGTAGGTGATGTCGCACTCGTAGGCTGCCCGCCGCTCCGGGCTCGACGGCTCGGTGTCGTCGAGGCAGCCCACGGTGAGCCCGAGCCACTTGTAGACGTGGCCCATCCACTGCGAGTCGCGCCGCGCCAGGTAGTTGTTGACGGTGACGAGATGGGCGCCGTGGCCGGGCAGCGCGTTCAGGTAGAGCGGCAGGGTGGCCACGAGCGTCTTGCCCTCGCCCGTGGCCATTTCCGCGATCTTCCCCTGATGCAGTACGAGCCCGCCGATGAGCTGGACCTCGAACGGCACCATGTCCCACTCCAGCTCGTGCGCCGTGACCACCAGCTTGCTGCCGAGCAGCCGGCGACACGCCTCCCGCACCGTGGCAAACGCCTCGGGGAGAATGTCGTTCAGCGCCTCGGCCGTCTCCTTCTTCAGTTCCTGCTCGAGGTCGTCCACCTCGGCATTGATCTGGTCACGCTCGTCGGGATCGGCACACTCGTGCCGCGCCTGCTTCTTCTCGGCGAGCTTGCCGCGTAGCGCCCCGAGTCGCTCCTGCAGCACGCCCCGCAGCTTCTCGGTCTGCCCCTGGATCTGCGCGTCGGACAGCGAGCCGAGGCGCGCCTCGTACTCCTTGACGGCGTCGATGACGGGCTGGATCCGCTTGAGCTCGCGCTCGAAGCGGGAACCGATGACCTTCGTGACCAAGGTCTTGAGCATCAGTCTCCTGTACCGTAGAGCCGGTGCGACTCGATGTACTGTGCGACGGCGGCCGGGACGAGCTCATCCAGCGGCTCTCCCCGCCGCGCCCGCTCCCGCACCTGGGTCGCGGACACGTCCACCGCCGGCACGCGCAGTGTGCGGCCGGCCAACGCATGCCGTGGGAGCACCTCTCCCGGGCGTGTCAGGACGACTACGTCGGCCAGCTGCGGGATCGCGCTTGCCTCGCGCCAATCTGGGAGTTCGCGCGCCGCGTCCGCGCCAATCAATAAAGATAACCCATCGCCGGGGAACTCAGCCGCGAAGGCCCGCAGCGTATCCACCGTGTACGAGATCCCCTCACGGTCGATCTCCCGCGTATCCAGCACGAACCGCTCATCGTGCGCCAGGGCCGCGCGCAGCATGGCAAGCCGATCGGCCGGGGACGCGTGCTGCCGGTCCGCCTTGAAGGGCTGCACGTGGGTGGGAACGAAGTGCACGTGGTCGAGTGCGAGGGCGTCGGCCGCCGCGCTCGCCACGATGAGATGGCCGACGTGAACCGGATCGAACGAGCCGCCGAAGATGCCGCGGCGCATGGGGCGGTCAGGGGGTGGCAAACTGTTCCGGACAGGCCCGCTGCGCCCCCTCGACCTCCGGATAGTATTGCCACAGGTACTGGCACATCTCCCGCTTCTCCTCGACGTACCCAATCCTGTCGTACGCCTTGATCAGCTCCATCACCGCCCTGGACGCGTAGCTGCTGCGGGGGTAGTTGGCCACCACGTCCTTGAAGTAGATGATCGCCGAGTCGTAGGCTCCGAGGCGGATGTAGAACACCCCACCCTTGAACTCCTTCTCCGCGAACAGTTCCTCGATCTCGGCCACGCGGAGCTGGGCCCGGTCGGCCGCCGGGCTGGCGGGATACCGCGCCAACAGCTCCCGGTAGGTGGCGAGGGCCGCGTCACCGTATGTCGGATCCAGGTCGGGAGTATTCCACAGAGAGGCATAGGCGTCCCCGGACCGCAGCAGCGCATCCGGCGCCAGCTCGTGCCGCGGGTACTCCTCGGCGATACGTCGGAATTGGCGCGATGCCTCGAGCCGCTCCCCCTTGCGCAGCATGCACTCACCCACATAGTACCGCGCCTCGGGCTGCCGCGGGTCACCCACCTCCAGCTCGAAGGTGAGCCGCGCGAACGCGTCCCGGGCCCAGCCGCAGTCACCCGCCCGGTACGCCACGAGCGCCGAGTCGAACAGCACCTGCGGATCGGGATAGGCCGTCGTATCGATCGGCCGCTTGGCGCAGGCCGCGGCGGCGAGCACCGCGGCCGCAATGATGGCATGACGAAACGGCACGTGCGGTAGTACCCTCTGACTCCTCTCGGTTCCGATCGGCATGCGCGGCGGACCCACTGCTACTCGAACTCCGGCCGCGTCATCAGGTTGAGACGCCCGGAGGCGATGGCGTAGATCGAGTCGCCCGGAAACAGCCCGGCGCGCGCCTGCTCGTAGGCCTCGATCGCCCCCATCAGGTC